>JAKAKQ010000186.1 GCA_021813425.1 Nitrospirota bacterium | reverse complement strand
ATAACTCCCCCTTCCCCCTCTTAACTTAAGAGGGGGATAAGAGGGGGCGTTAAAAGGAGTCGTTATTGTGTTTATTATCCATCCCGCCTTTCTTCGTCTGATTTAATTTTATTTTGGACAGACATGGTCCTTGATTACATTTTAAAGGAGGACCTCCCCCAAAGCATGTCCTATGTTCTGGCGAGAGAAAAATATTATTAATAGATATTTGCTATCTTTTTTGCTTCTGACTTGATAATTCGTCTGAGGATTTCGGGCTTGATGACTTCTACTCCGGAGCCGTGTTTCAGGATTTCCCTGGCGATCTCAGAGAAATCCGCCACCGGGAAACTGAGTTCCAGGGAACCATCTTCGAGGACTTTTTCCTTCTGGTCCTTATGCCATATCTGGTCTTTGATCCATTTCGCCTTCTCAGGCGTGAACCTTATGGTAACCTGCCTTGCCGACTTCCCTTTGTAAAGACCGAAAGATGATTGAAAATATTCCCTGAAACTGAAGTTGTTCGATACCGCAAATGTCTCATTTAGGATATTTACATCGCTTACCCTGTTGACCTTAAAGTCCCTGAGATCCTTTCTCATATGACAGTATGCTACAAGATGCCATGTCCCCATGTAGTTAAAAAGATGATAAGGGTCAACCGTCCTTTCAGTCTTCTCTTCACGGGCAGGAGAGCTATATTTGAAAGAGAGGGATCTTATCTTGAGGCAGGCTTCCAACACTGTCCTGAATGTTTCCTCAGGTGCAGGGGAATATTCTATGAGATGGAATGACAGGCATTCATCGATCTTATCCGGACTTGCAGTATGCTTTTTGATGATTGACGTGATCTTGTCTACTGCCGATGTTATCTCATCAGCTATGCAGCTTCCGCTTATATCCTGAAGGAGCTTCCTCGCAACAATAAGAGATGACAGTTCTGCCGATGAAAGGTACATAAGTGGAAGGGAAAAGGTCTCATCTTCATAATAATAGCCCTTCCTGATTTTATCGTAAAGAAGGGGACAATTCAGCCTGTCCCTCATAAATTCTATATCTCTCTGGGCTGTTTTTACTGATATCTCGAATTCTCCGGCAAGGGTTGTAGTATTGGGGAATTTCTTCTGCCTGACCCGGTCATCGAACCAGATAAAACGTTCATATATGTTCTTTGTGCCCATGATTATGAATTAACTATATCACAGACATTAATGTCTTGCCTGTTATAAGCTACGACCGGATAGCCCTGGAAATTCCGGTATGATATTTTACAGGGTTACAATCGATCAAATTAAAGAGGTTGAGGAAAACTATGGAAAGGTATAACCAACTGATATTTTTGGTGCCGATGGAGAGAATCGAACTCTCATGGGGTCGCCCCGGCCGAATAGATAATCCTGTGTGTCAGGAGTGAAAAAAGGCCTTGCTCAATAATTTTCTCTTGTCTATCCCGTGAGAGTCTCGTAATATATGATAGTGGCACTTATGGATAGCAATATTGTTGATGTATATCGTGAAATCAGAAAAAGCATAATCGCATTTATTTGTTCTTACACAGAAGAAGATGAAGTGCCCATGTTTCCGGAAATCATCGGGACCGGATTTGTAGTGAGTGAGGACGGGATAATTGTCACCAATTCTCATATTCTGGAAAACCGAAATAAAGAAGATCTGCTGGCATTATCTTTTAGATCAACACCGGAAAACGAAGATGTTTATAATTTGCCCCTTGGAATAATCGACTTCCATATCCCTGTTTTTCATTCTGATAATCCTTCCTTTGTTTCCGGCAACATTGCCTTTGTTAAAGTTGACATATCCGGGTTGCCTGCATTGCAGATTGATGAGTCGACATTGATTGAGGAAGGATTGGAGGTCGGCTTGTCCGGATATCTAACCGGGAATAAGGGGCTGTCTGCAACAACTATCAATCAGGTCATACCCTCGCTCCAAAACGGAATAATCAGCTGTGTGCAACCTTATCCGTGCAGCAATCCGTATTCCTTTTCCATTGATATCATGACACATGCAGGGGCATTCGGCTCACCGATATTTTCAGTTAAAGACGGTAAAATATTGGGTATGTTATGCGCAAGCGAAACTTTACAGGAAAAAACTGCAAAGAAAAAAGTCAGTTACCCGGTGCCTGTCCCTATCAGTTTTGCATCTCCGGTCCATTATTTAATGCAGGGGCTTGAGGAGGCGAAAAAGAAATTTGACTACTCATATGATCTGGAATCTGTTGACCTTTCATTTGATGAGATTGATCTGAACATTATTGACGATATAGTTTCATTTCGTATACATATTGAAGATGAATCAAAAGAGTAAGCAAAAGAAAAGGCTTCCCGCCAAAACAAGCCGAAAAAGGAAAAGAAAGGTATAAAGTAAAATTGAAATTATTGGTGCCGATGGAGAGAATCGAACTCTCACGGGGTTGCCCCCACCGGATTTTGAGTCCGGCGCGTCTGCCAGTTCCACCACATCGGCACAATCAGTCACCTCATATAGAGCATGTCCGTAAAGTAAAAAACATGTCTGTCATTCCTGCAATCCCGAAAGCTTTCGGGAGGTCGGGAATCCTTCTTCAGGAAAGATTCTGGACAAGCCGGAATGACAGATAAAGGGCAAATTACAAATTTATCAACAGACTCCATATAGTATACAAAATATTATAGCTATAATTGCATTCACCCGGCCTGACCCATGCTGAGCACCTGGCCGATTGCGGGGATGAAATCCTTTTTTCTCGAAAGGACTCTCGGTAAAACGCATGTGTCCCCCTCTACTTTCACGTTGAATGCCTTCTCAACCAGCCATTTTTCGCCTTTCAGAAGCACACGCTCATGAGATGAGCTTATGGGGTTTGTCACAAGCAATACCGAAAGGACATAGCCGTTTGCTGTCCTCAGGCGCTCCAGCTCTCCAAGGAGTTCCCCTTCCCTGAGGTCGATCTCCTCACAGTCCAGCACCATCATCTGGCTTACCCCGAATTTTTTGCCTCCTATAACGAACTCCTTGAAGTCCGCAGCAATAAGCTCCGCCGCAGTCTTGCCCTTTATGCTTATGCTGGCCTGTAGGAGTTCCTTGCCGTATTCCTTCACCTTGACCCCTGCGATTTCTGCAAGCCGTTCTGCTGTCTGGTGGTCCCGTTCTGTAGTAGTGGAAAGCGTCAGAATGAGCGTGTCCGAAAGAATACCTGAGAGGAGAAGTCCTGCTATCTCAACAGGTATATTTATCTGATAAAGGAACATTGTCCCTGCTACAACAGTGCAGGTGCTTCCGACAGGGTCGTTATATACATAAATCGGCGCGACAGTAGATATATCCCCGACACGATGATGATCGATGATCTCGAAGATCTCCGCATCTTCGATACCGTCAACAGCCTGCGAGATCTCATTGTGATCAACAAGTATGGCTCTTTTACGTACCGGCCTGAGAAGATCTGTTCTTGTGATAAACCCTATCAGCCTGTTGTCGCTGTCCACCACAATAACAGAACGGTAGTCGGTTTCGACTATCTTCTTGCGCAACTCGGAGATAGGCGTATACAGCCCTACTATCGGGCATTCAGAGCACATGATCGCCTCAACTGGTTCTGACATCGTCATCAACTGGACTGTTGCAAATGCAGGATGGGGAGAAGATATGAGCAATGTACCTTGTTCTTCTGCTAAAGCAATTACGTCGCTGTTTACCGGCATCCCGTCCGCTACAATTAACGCAGAACACCCGGAGCGTATAAGATCCGTCTGTATGTCCTGCTGGTCTCCGATGATAATTATATCCCCCGGCTGGACCCTGTTCAGGATCGTCCCTTTCTGCATAGAAGCTATCAATATCCTGCCGGAAAGAAAATCTGCCTTTTTTGTATTGCTTATCACCCTGCCATCGAGAGTCTTCATGAATATATCAAGGGATATCGGCGACTTTGAAATCTCTGTAAATCCAACGCTGTCCATATAATGCCGGGCTATATCTTTCAGTCCGACTATTCCTGAGACATGGCCATTATCATCCACAACAGGCACAGACCGCACACCTTTTTCCCTCATGAGGATGGCAAGCGCCTGTATGGAATCCCGCGCATGTATTGATATCGGTTTTTTCATCTGTAGGTCGCTTACTGTTGCAGTTAGGCTCTCTATCTCATTAGGGAACGGGACCCCAAACCTCTCAAGCACAAATCTTGTTTCCTCATTAAGTTTTCCCGCCCTTGCAGGTGTAAAAAGAAAGCGCTTGTCTGTAAGGTTCTTGAAGTGCGCATAGCCGATAGCAGAACAGACGGAATCCGTGTCAGGATTCCTGTGCCCGATAACATATACTATCTTTTTTTGTTCGGTATTCTTCATATTTTAGATTATAAATGGTCTTATAATAATAACTAAATTATTTTATAAAATCCCTCCTAACCTCCCTTTGCCAAAGGGAGGATATCCCCCTCTTTGGAAAAGAGGGGCAAGGGGAGATTTTTCTAATTACTGTCAATTCCATTTCGAGACTGTTAATATGAGACAATATTTATCTTTTGTTCATCTTTATAAAATTACTGATGGAGCGGTCATACGTCCTTTCAACTTCCTTGCTGAAAAAACATGCCGGCAGTTCGCCGCTCCGCCTGTGGTAATGCAGGCATTCACAGCATTTATATTTTCTCGGACACGGCTCATACGTGCAATTGCACACCGCCTTGTTCTTTTCTGATATGCACTCCATAGATCGTTTCCTCCTTTTTCAGCGCTTATATATAACAATCCCTTTTCAGTATACATCAAAAGGAAGTGCATGTATTTGAGCGGTTTCTTTTGCCGATAGTCCTAAAGTCTACTTTAAAATAATCAAGAGGAAAAAGCCTCGGAGCGCAGCGAGAATGAGCGAAAATATATGCACTGCCTTTTGCCTCCTATTTCCCTATGCAGAAATCACTGAATATCTTATCCAGTATATCCTCTGTCGTTACAGTACCTATTATACCTCCTATACTGTCAAGCGCATCTCTCAGTTCTATCGAGAAGATCTCAAGAGGCTGATTATCGGACAGGAGTCCGACAGCCCTTTCCAGGGATGAAGAGGCCCTGTCAAGCGCCTGTTTGTGTCTTAAATTGGTTACGACTATCCCTTCTCTCTCTTCCTTCCAGTTTCTGAGATTCGAGTTAAATATAAAGGATTTCAAATCCTCAAGTCCATTTCCTGTCTTTGCAGAGATATACAGATATTGTTTCCCTGATATCTGAATTATATCAACAGGAATTCCTTGGGGCAGGTCTGACTTGTTGACTGCGATTACTGTATTTTTGTCTCTGATCTTTTCAAGAAGTTCAATATCGTCTTCTGTCATATCTTCGCTGCCATCAAACATCGCAATTATGAAATCAGCATTTTCTATCGCATCAAGACTCCTTCTTATGCCTTCCTTTTCCACTGTTTCATGAGAGTTTCTTATGCCTGCGGTATCCATTATCCTTATTGGAAGGCCCTTTATGTTCAGATAGTCCTCGATCATGTCTCTTGTTGTACCAGGGATCTCTGTGACAATAGCCTTATCCTTCTTCAGCATTGCATTAAGAAGCGAGGATTTACCGACATTCGGTCTTCCGACTATAGCTACAGAAAGCCCCTCCCTGAAGAACCTCGCCTCCTGGAAGGTTCTAGATAAATGCTCTATCTCCTGCCGGATATCTGTTAACTGTTTTATCATCTGATCGTTAGTTTTCGTCTCTATTTCATCTTCAGGAAAATCTATATATGCTTCTGCAAAAGCACAGACCCCTATTAAGTCATTTTTGATCTCGGAGAGTCTTTCCGACAGCCCGCCCTTCAGCTGTTCCAGTGCAACCCTCAGGCTTTCATCTGTCTTTGCGTTGATTAGATCAAGCACAGCCTCTGCCTGGGCAAGGGTTATCCTGCCGTTTAAAAACGCCCTTTTTGTAAATTCACCCGGTTCTGCAAGCCTTGCCCCCTGCCCGAGAATAATTTCAAGGATCCTTTTTACCGGGATCATCCCGCCGTGGCAGTTAATCTCAACAACATCCTCTTTTGTGTATGAATTAGGAGAGTGCATTACCGAAACAAGCACCTCATCAATCACATTGTCATTTCCCGGATCGATGATATGTCCATATAAGATTGAATATTGTTTGGCATTAGATAACTTGCTTTGCTTTTTTGATTTGAAGATATTATCAGCGATTTCGATGGATTTAGCGCCGCTGATGCGTACAATCCCTATCCCGCCCTGCCCGACAGGGGTTGAGATTGCTGCTATGGTGTCATCAAAGTAATTCATAATAGTACATAACCTAAAAGCTATTAGCTATGAGCTATTTATGCTGTTTCTTTTGCAAGTTTCTTGTTCACAAAGAACTGCTGGATAATGCTGAGGATATTGTTTACAAGCCAGTAGAGCACAAGACCTGAGGCAAAATTCAAAAACATGAAGGTGAATATTACCGGCATCATTAGCATCATCTTTGCCTGTTTCGGGTCCATGCCCGAAGGGGTCATCTTCTGCTGGATTAACATGGTTAAACCCATCACAATGGGTAATGGTCCAACAGCAAAACCCCCTATTAAAGGGACCATTGAAGGTATATGCCCGAAAAGTGTATCAGGCGCTGAAAGGTCTGTTATCCAGAGCATAAAAGGCGCACCTCTAAGCTCTATCGCAATAAGCAAGACTTTATAAAGGGCGAAGAATACAGGTATCTGCAAAAGCATCGGAAGACATCCGCCCATAGGATTTACCTTGTGTTTTTTGTACAGTTCCGACATCTCCTTCTGCATCTTCTGGGGGTCTTTCTTGTATTTCTCTCTTATCTCGGCCATCTTAGGCTGTATCGCCTGAAGTTTCTTCATCGACTTCTGGCCTTTGTTAACCAGTGGGATGAATGGGATCCTGGTAACGATTGTGAGCATTATTATCGCCCATCCGTAATTGCCGAAAAATCCATAAAAGAACTTCAAGATCCAGAAGAGTGGTCTTGCAATTATAGAAAAGAATCCGAAGTTTATAACATGCTCAAGTCCTATGTTCAGCTTAGCTAAAGTATCATGCTCTTTTGGTCCCGCGTAAATATAAAAATTATTTTTATCTGTTTTTCCTTTAAATGCTATAACCGGGGAATCCTTGTAGGTCCAGGCCTTTGCTTCTTCAACAGGGGTTGCAGGTACAAGGGCAGAAAAGAAATATTTATCCTCCTGTGCGATCCACTTCAGATTTTCCTTGAATGTCCTGGGTTCTTTAAGCTTCCCGGGTTCCAACTCTTCAAGGTCAGTGCCTGTTAAAAGAACAGGACCGATATGGGTATAACCGGCCTCGTTTTCAAAAACCCCAAAATCACTTCCCAGTGTTATCCAGTATTCAGGAAGCCCTGAAACTTCATCTGTAAGGTCTATCTTATATGTATCGGCATAAAAGGTATAAGTCCTTCTTACAAAAACCCCGTCTTTTGCATATTCAAATACAATAGTCCCTGACTTATTATTGTTGTCGAGCTTCAGGTCCCTGCCTTTTATATTGAAGTTGACAAATGAAAGGTCGAAATTATTATTCGTCGAACCGATCCCGACTGCAGGCAGAACCCCGGTCTTTTTAAGCAGGATTACTTCTTTCCCGATTTTATCTTTATACGCCTTGATCTCCCAATATTTGACAGTCCCGCCCCTTGAAGTTAATATGGCTGAGTAGAGCTCGTTTTCGACCTTTATATCTTTCTCTTCAGCAGTGGTTGTCTCTACGACAACAGGTGCGGGGATGGTTTTGGAAGGTTCTTCCTTCTTCTCAACCTTTTCGACAGGGGGTTTTTCCTCAATAACCGGAGGTTGCTGTTGTGCAGCAAAGTATTGAAAACCGATAATGACAAAAATTGATAGGATTATGGCTATAAGTGTCCTGTTATCCATGTTTATTTAACCGGATCAAACCCGCCGGGGTGAAATGGATGGCATCTTATCACCCTTCGAAAAGAGAGATAAGACCCCTTTATCGCACCGTATTTATTCAATGCCTCGATCGAATATTCGGAACATGAGGGCACGAACCTGCAGCTCTGAGGCAGAATTGGCGAGACAATATATCTATATAATCTGACTATCGTTACCAAAATTATTTTCATTTAACAGCCCTGAAAGAGATTTAATAATATTATTCTCTAAATCGGAAAAATCGGCCCCGGCAGAATCTTTCCTTGCGACTATCACAAAATCGTATCGCAAAGGATTGTCTTTCAGATGTCTCCGCATCAATTCCCGCAAACGCCGTTTTATCCTGTTTCTTATAACAGCGTTCCCGATTTTCCTGCTGACAGAAAGGCCAAGCCTGCTGAGATTTAATCCATTGGATTTTGCGTATATAACAAGATACTTAGAAGAAAATTTGCATCCATGCTCAAAGACTTTCTTAAAATCCCCTTTTTTATTAAGGGAATAAAAGACCTTCTTCCTCTTTAAACGGCCAGCTTTTTCCGTCCTTTTTTTCTTCTCCTCTTGATTACTTCACGCCCGCCAGCAGAACTCATTCTCTCAAGAAAACCGTGAGTCCTCTTTCTCTTAATCTTATGTGGATGAAATGTAGTATATGTTCCCATAAATATAAACCTGAGTAGCAATTATAATAGTTCATTTTGATTAAAGTCAAGCCGAGTGGCACAAGAAAGGGTGCGATTTATTGGTAATGCATCTGCTATCAATACTCCCCCTTTAGCAAAGGGGGATGAAGGGGGATTTTATGGTAGTATTTTTCCCCTTAAAATCTCCCCCCGCCCCTCTTTTCCAAAGAGGGGGTCAAAATACCAACTTTTTTGTCGTAGACCCTGCTCAGTTCTATGAAGAGGTTATTAATATGTTTTTATTAATTAGTTTGAAGGGGAAATAATATGGTATGTTTTACGCAAATAAAGGCCTTGAGGATTTCTCGATAATCCCTCTGTCTTCAGCCATCCTGAAAAGCTCTTCGACAGCCTGTATGCCGTCATCTCCGATATCAAGAGAAAAGTCATTCACATAGAGGTTGATATGCTGCGCTATGACTTCATCTTCTGTTTCCTGTGAGTATTTTTTTATGTATGATCCGGTCTCATGCCTGTTAGAAAAAGCATATTTAACGCTTTCCTTTATAAGTCTGTCTGCTTTCTGGATTACGTCATTTCCAATATCCCTTCTTGCAAGTATACCCCCTAATGGTATGGGAAACCCCGTCTCCTTCTCCCACCATTCACCAAGATCCATCACCTCTTTTAAGCCGGAATTTTTATATGTGAACCGGCTTTCATGTATTATCAGACCGGCATCAGACTCTCCGCTTTTTACAGAATCTATTATCCTGTCGAACGGCATGACAACCACATTCTCGCTGAAAGAAGGGGCGAATATGCGCAGAAGTAAAAAAGCTGTAGTAAGCCTTCCGGGTATGGCTATTTTTTTCCCCTTCAAACCCTTAATATCATAACTTTCTTTTGAGACTATAAGAGGACCGCAGCCTTTCCCGATAGCGCCCCCTGAACGAAGAAGACAGTATTGTTCTCTCAGATGCCCTAATGCATGGAAAGACACCTTTGTAATATCCAGTTCCGACCTCCGGGCCATCTGGTTAAGGGTCTCGACATCGAGCAGAATCTCATTAAATCTGAGATCTCCTGTATCGATCCTCTGGCGTACAAGGGCATAGAAGATGAATGTATCATTAGGGCAGGGAGAATAACCGAG
>JAKAKQ010000037.1 GCA_021813425.1 Nitrospirota bacterium | reverse complement strand
CACCCATACCTATTACCGGTATTTTAACTGCATTGAACGCTTCATAAACCATCCTCACCGCGATCGGTTTTATGGCAGGACCGGACAGGCCGCCTGTTACATTTTTGATCCTCGGCCTTCGTGTATTAATATCAACAGAAAGACCCGGAATTGTGTTGATCAATGAAATTGCATCTGTGCCGGAATCCTCTGCAGTTCGTGCGAACGCTTTAATATCAGAGACATTTGGTGACAGTTTTGTTATCAGAACAGAATTTTTTACAGAATCACGCACCTTTGTTATCAGCCTGCCCAGCATCTTTATGTCTATACCAAAGATTATTCCTCCTTTTTTCACGTTCGGACATGATACGTTCAGTTCAATAGCATCGATGCCTGCATCATCGATGGCCTCAGCGATCTTCACATATTCCTGTATTGAATTGCCGAGGATATTGACAATAATTCTGGTATCAAACCTTCTTAAATAAGGCATCTTCTCTTTCAAAAATCTCTTCAGTCCTACATTTTGAAGCCCTATGGCATTCAGCATGCCGCAGGATGTTTCACATATCCTTGGAGGAGGGTTCCCTGCCATCGGTTTCAGTGAGATACCCTTGACCACTATAGCCCCAAGCAAATTCAGATCCACAAACTCGGAATATTCCTCTCCGTACCCGAACGTCCCGGACGCAGTCATCACAGGATTTTTAAGTCTTAATTTGCCTATGTCTACATTTAAATTCATAGTATTAAATGCATATGGATATGAGATTGCTCTTGAGCGGCTTTTTTTGCTGATAGTCTGACAGCATATTAAATATTAAAAATAAAGAGGCAAAAACCTCGGAGGGCGATAGCCCGAGAATGAGCGAAAGAGTAATCCCATATCCATTTCCAGATAATCTCCTATCTATTACCATACAATTTCCTCAATCGGAAACACCGGGCCTTCTTTGCAGACCCTTTCATATCCCTTTTTTGTTTTCACCGCACATCCAAGACATGCCCCTACCCCGCATGCCATGTTCTCTTCGAGAGAAACATACGCCTTGACGCCACTTGCAACTGCTATTTTCGATATCTCCCTGAGCATGGGAACCGGACCGCAGGAATAGATCAGGCACTTAGCTCTTTGCTCCAGGCTCTTAGCAAAAAAATCATCCAAGGCTTCAACCACATTACCCTTCCTGCCGGCTGAGCCATCATCAGTTGTGATAATCAATTCCTTACTAAGCGATTTTAATTCATCAAGCATAAAAAGTTCATCTTTCTTCCTTGCTCCATAAAATACATATGCATTTCCTGAAAACTTCCCGACTAAAGGGAATACTGAAGCAATACCTACTCCACCTGTAACAACAACGGGGACATGTCCTGCTGACGGGTCCGGATATGAGTTACCGAGGGGTCCAAGCACATCTATGACAGTCCCTTCTTTTATATTCCTCATGATGGCTGTCCCCTTCCCTTTGATTCTGTATAGTATTTGAAAACCGTCCGGGACCCTCCTGAACAGACTGAACGCCCTTTTCAAAAGAGGGTCTTTTCCCCTGTTTACTCCGATCATATAAAACTGTCCTGGCAGGGGTTCGTTCATATCGTCGAGATTGACAAGGGAAAGGATGTTGTGATTTACGTTTAAAGGAAGGTTTTCTTTTACTTTTGCCCTGAAATATCTACTCAAAGCTTATCTCTAATATCTCGTACTCAATTGTTCTTGCAGGGGCCTTGATCACCGCTGTATCCCCGACTTCTTTTCCTATAAGTGCCTTGCCTACCGGTGAACTGAGAGATATCTTTCCCTGCTTTACATCAGCCTCCTCAGGACCCACAAGTATAAAGAAATACTCCTCATCTGCTTCTACATCGAGCACCTTCACCTTTGCCCCGAATGCAACCTTCGACTGCCTGATCTTGGCCGGGTCTATAACCTGGGCAAGGGCTATCTTTGACTTTAGTTCCTGTATCCTGCCTTCGATAAAGGACTGTTGTTCCTTGGCTGCATGATATTCGGCGTTCTCGGAAAGGTCGCCGTGCGCTCGGGCCTCTGAAATCGCCTGGATATTCCGCGGCCTGTCAACCTTCACAAGCCTTTCGAGTTCGCCCTGTAATTTTTTGTAACCTTCAGGTGTAAGAGGTACTCTCTGCACTTTTTCTCCTCAGTTCTTTAATTTCAGTTAATTTAACACGTTACCGGCCTTTTTTAAAAGTGTGTATTGCAGATACTATGATCCGTTAACATACATCCCCTCAAGTTTTTTTATCCCTACCCTCATAGGCAAGTAAAAGGCAGCAACATTCGTACTCAACATGAGAATAAGGCACACAGCGATCTGTATTTTCCCTGTGATACCCAAACCTGCATCCATCACAGCGCCCTGATGATAGATATAGAATATCCACGCCTCAAGGAATAATGTAATCAGCACGACGCTGAAGGCTATCAGCATAAAGGCCATACCCCCGAGGCTCATTGAGACTGAGGCTATGTTTTCGTATCTGAACTTTGGATATATTGCGCCAAAACCTGTGCCGAGACCGCTTATCGATATACACAACATCAAAGTTGTCAGCGATGATACAGTCATCAGAAGACCTTTAACATTCATCGCCAGATTGGTCAATATAACAAGGAACATTATAAGTACAGTGACGGGCACACATCCATACATGAATTTAGACCATAAAAACCTGCTGATATCAACAGGGGTGGCCTTTATAATCCAGAAGGCCTGCCCTTCAAGGCTTACAGATGTATAAAGAAACCTTGCCGCCACAGCAGCAAGCACAAGTCCTGCCATGACTATATTGACCAAGACCATAAGTTCTTTTATGAAGATTGACATCCCTGACATCGCATCTACGGGGACAGACCTGAAATTATATATGTAAACCATAACAAGCGCGCCGATTATGAATATCTGTGACCACTGTCCCGTATCCCTGAAAAATGTCTTTGTATCCTTGTAAAAGACCGCCTTGCTTAGTCCGGGATAAAAACCTTTTGATAATCCTCTGCTGAACCCTCTCCCCGACGGTTGGATTCTCTCGATGTTGTCTCTGTAAAATCTCATCCCTGTGAATGATGATACTAATAGAAAAAACGCGGCATTACTCAGGAGGACAAGAAAATAAAAAATATCCAAACCCTTATTTTCAAGAAGGGGCAGGACAGTTTCCGTAATCCAGTATGACGGAAGGAACGGTGAGTCTGTTTTAAAGGACATCATGGAATTTATAAGCTCTTCAGGTGTGCTCAAGTCACGGGGTATAACCGATTTCATTACGATATAGAGCAGGATGAAAAGAATGATCCCTGCCCCCAGAAGAGCATTCCTTGTCCTGTGCGCCGGGAATATCCTTGCAAGCAGATGGGCCGCTGAGATGCCGATACCGGCGGTCAGGAAAATAAACAGGATAAATGCCAGGGATATAAAAATATAGAAGCTTGCAGAGGCATGATAGTTGATTCCATATGCAAAGAAGACAGGTGGTATAAAGGACATAACCATCCATGATGAGTTCAGGACTGTTTCGAGGGATTTAAGCCTGATGACATGCCTTATCTCAACAGGTTTTGAAAGGAGAAAAGGTATATCCTTCGAAAGATAAAAAGAAGATATTGCAGTAATGATATTGCTCAGTATCAGAAATCCCATCAGGCTGAAAAAGGTCATGGAAAACAGCTTTTTTGAAAGAATTTCACCAAATAAATCTATACTCCTTACATATGAAAGCACTTTATATGTCCCGATATAAAATAATATCCAGAACATGATGCCGATCGCTATAAAAGGCATCCTTCTCAGAAAAACAGCGGTGCTGAAAGAATTTTTTAATGACAGGATCTTTGGTCTTATAAGTATGGCTAACATTTTATTTATTAATAGTCTCAAAATAATGTGGACATTGATTTATAAAATCCCTCCTAACCTCCCTTTTCCAAAGGGAGGGACAATTCCCCCTCTTTGACAAAGAGGGGCGAGGGGAGATTTTCTAATTCATGCTATTCAATTATGAGATCCTTATCATCTGCCGATATCGAAAAACAGCCCTTCAAGTCCTCCCTCGATGCCTTTTAATTCTTCCCTCGTTTTTATTGAAACAAGAGATCCCTTTTTGATAAATCCGACCCTGTGGCACATCTCCTCTGCTATATGAAGGCTGTGAGTGGCAAGGAAGACAGTAACACCATTTCTGCTTAGATCTTTTACAACGCCCTTGAGCATCCTAACACCAAAAGGATCAAGCCCGAGAAAAGGCTCATCTATCAGCAGCACCCTGGGATTATGTATCAATGCCGATGCAAATAAAAGCCTCTGTCTCATGCCCTGCGAAAAACTTTCGATGAGTTCATCCTCTATCTCCTTTATCCCGAAGAGATCAAACAGGTTTTCTATTCTCGTTAAGGCATCGGACTTCTTGATACTGTAGACAGACGCGATAAAGATCATGAATTCCCTTGCAGTCAGTTTCTCATAAAGAAATGCCTTATCAGGCACATAACCCAGGACAGATTTTGCCTTTAAAGGCTCTTCAGTTATATCAAATCCACCTATAAGGACTTTACCCTTATCAGGTCTCAGCAGTCCGGTCATCATCCTTATTGTCGTTGTCTTACCCGCGCCGTTTGGCCCGACAAGACCGAAGACCTCGCCATCGGAAATAGAGATGGAGATGTTCTGTACAGCATGTGTCCCGTCAAAGGACTTACTGACATTTTCGAGAGATATCATTTGTGCTCTAACCCTTCAATTTTTATCTTTCCGATTACTGGAAGAAGCTGCGCCTGCCTGTCGATGTCGCCTGTGATGAGCCTTATATGAGCTGCATCCGCCGGAAACTGCCCGAGAGTCGGGTCAATCGCAACCCATCGCCCGGCAAATATCTCAGGCCATGCGTGATAATAAAAGAACCCGTCTTTGTATGTCAGTCCTATAGCGATCCTTGCAGGTATGCCTGCTGCGCGTGACAATGCAGTAAATAGTGTTGCATGCTCATTGCAATCACCCCTTTTTGCCTTTAATACCTCTGTTGACATCGGGACAGACATGGTCGGCACTTTTTCAATGCTTTCATATACCCATTCATATAAAAGCTTCGAAGCTCTGACAGCATCCTTCTCATCTTTAACAATATTATTCGATAATGAGACGACCTGAGGGTCTTTTGACTGTATAAACATCGTCTCTTTAAGATATTCATCAGAAACCCCTGATCCCTGACCCCTGACCTCTGACCCCTTGCCTATAACCTCTTTCCTTATCTCAACCACATCACCCTTTAGTCTCTGCCTTCCTCCGTCTATTTCAAGCCCTTTCAGATCAATGCCTGAAAGCCTTACCTTAAGATAATCTGTACCGGGTTTTAATTTGATATTGAAAGGTACTGCTGTCTGCGCAATAAGGTCTGTTGAAGGGCTGCCGACCTTCATGGCATCTTCTTTCCTTTCTTTTATAAGCATGAGACCTAACGGGCTCTCTTCTTTCAGTACCTCGCCTTTTTCAGTAATCCATACTGCAAACTCAACACCCTTAACCTCACCCTTTAATTTGTAGGCTTCCTGCATCCTTCCCATAGACATCAATGGTACCTTTTCCAAAACCTCGAGATTCATTTCCCCGATGCTCATAACAGAAGGGTCAAAGACCGACATGCTGATCTTTCTGCCCTTTTTCAGGCCGTCTTTAAGTATATTCGGCAGGGCAGATATACTCAGATACGGCTCTTTCCCAAATCTTATTGTCTGTGTTGATTTCTTACCCCCTGTATTTATATCGGCAATCAGATGTTTACTTTCGACCCTTCCGCTGACATCCATATCGAGGTCTGATCTTAACCAGAAATTAAATGACAGGAGTTTCAGGTTAGTGTCGAGATCTGCATCAATTAAGGTCTCGATATTTTTTTCTGTCTCCATCATCTTTATTTTCATCTTCAGTGATTCGGTTATCCCGTATCCATTTTTACGTTTCTCCATCTTCCTTGATGAGTATCCGACTTTTTCTCCTTTCAGGTATATCCCAAGCCATTGTTCCTCAAAAAGGTCTTCAGGGATTACAGTACCCTGTATACTTGACACTGGAAACTTATAGCTTCCGTAATGCCTGCTTATCAACAGCGCTGTAGTTACCACCCAAAAAAGTATTATCGCTAAATAAGATATCCTTCTGTATGTGTTGGAAGTGATCATATATAATTTTAACACGGGAAAATATTCTTCTGTTAGATCGGCCTGAAATACAGTATAGCTGCTTCAGACTTGACTCTAAATTCCCGATACTTTAGTCTAATATTAACCCGGCAAGTAAAATGGTCATCCTGAACGAAGTGAAGGATCTCATAACGACTTGAAAATACAAGATTCTTCGCTCTGCTCAGAATGACATCATTCAAGTATTTAATTGCCGACGTACTAATATTAAATTATTCCGGAGGAAGCAATGCGATTTTCCAAAATGTTCATACCAACTCTCAGAGAAGCCCCTGCTGATGCTGAGGCTATAAGCCACATTTTGATGCTGCGCGCCGGATATGTAAGACAGCTGGCATCCGGTCTGTATATTTTCCTTCCCCTCGGCTGGAGAGTGCTCGGCAAGATAAATGCGATCCTCAAGGAAGAAATGGAGGCAATAGGCGCACAGGAGATTTCGATGCCTATTTTACATCCTGCCGAGATATGGCAACAGACAGGCAGGTGGAATGCCATAGGAGATGAGATGTTCCGCCTGAAAGACAGGACAGACCGCGACATGTGCCTCGGCATGACGCATGAAGAGATAATGACCTGGCTTGCGTCAAGGGAGATCCGTTCTTACAGGGACCTGCCGCAGATATGGTATCAGATACAGACAAAGCTCAGGGACGAGGCAAGGCCGAAAAGCGGGGTATTGCGCACAAGGGAGTTTATAATGAAAGACAGCTACAGCTTTGACGCCTCTGAAGAATCCCTTGAAAAGAACTACCGGCTCCATGCAGATGCGTACCACAGGATATTCGAAAGGTGCGGACTGAAATTCATGATGGTAGAATCAGACCCCGGCATGATGGGTGGAGCAACATCTCATGAATTCATGGCCCCAAGCCCGGCAGGAGAAGATGAAGTGGCGACATGCGGCAGTTGCGGATATTCCGCAAATGTCGAGCTTGCGCTTTCATCACCTGTTAAAAATGAACCGGTTGACTGGGCATTGGAGGAGGTGCATACACCTGAAAAAAGGACTGTGCAGGAAGTCTCGAATTTCCTTAAACTGCAGCCGTCCTATTTCATAAAAAGCATACTGTTGATCAATAACAAAGGACCTGTCCTTGCTTTAGTCAGGGGAGACCAGGAAATCCATGAAAAGAAACTCGCAAAGATAATAGGTGATCACAGGCCTGCCCGGAAAGAAGAGGTAAAAGAGATACTCGGGGTTGAGGCCGGATTTATAGGTCCTGTGGGACACAAGATCAGGATAGTGGCGGACAGCTCACTTAAGGAAGGTATGTTTGTCAGCGGCGCAAACAAACAGCACTATCATATGAAGGGGATAAGGGCAGAACGGGAATTTTCTGCAGAATGGGCTGATATACATATTGCAAAGTCAGGCGATTCATGCATCAAGTGCGGCAATCCTTTAAACATCGAACGAGTTATAGAGATCGGCAATATCTTCAAGTTAGGCACAAAATATTCGAGTGCTTTAAAGGCATTCTTCCTTGATGAAAATGGTCAGGAAAAGTTGATCATTATGGGCAGCTACGGCATCGGGCCTGCACGCATCGCTGCTGCTGCAATTGAACAGAATAATGATAAAGACGGCATTATCTGGCCAAAAAGCATTGCACCCTTTGATGTGGAGCTATTGCCTTTGAATATGAATGACGCAAAAACAGTCGAGGTTGCAGAGGGCCTCTATAAAGCTTTAAAAGGGAAAGGCGTTGAGGTCTTGATGGACGACCGCGAAGAAAGGGCCGGGGTAAAGTTCAAGGATGCTGATTTAATAGGAATTCCAACCCAGATCATACTTGGAGAGAAGAACCTTAAAGAGGGTCTTCTTGAGATCAAGGACAGGAAGACAAAAGAATCAGTAAGGGTAAAGATTGAAGAAGCAGTTGAAAAACTGACAAGGGCTTAACCAAATTATCAACCGGTGTGCGGTTCTTCTGATTTTGGTTCAAGGTTTTTTACTTCCATATTGAACTGCCCGGGCGGAAGTTTTATATCAGCAATGACACTGATAGCCACATTAAACTCCTTCTCAATCAGTGAGATCTCGTCTCTCTTAGTATTGATGAAATAATTCATGCTCTCTACAGGCAAGCGGCAGGTTATGCTTTTTATGCCTCCTTTCGATGCCTTTGAGTAGATATTCCTGAAGGCTGAAATAGCAACCATCTCATCGGTCTTGACAATGCCTGCCCCGCCGCAAACCTCGCATTTTTTATTTATCGTCTCAAAATATGCAGGTCTCATCCTCTCACGCGTCATCTCTATCAGTCCGAATTTCGATATGCTGCTTATTTCTGTATGCGCCTTGTCTGAACTCAGGTTGTCTTTCAGCCTGTTCTCAACTTCTCTCCTGTTTTTGGAAGAAGCCATATCGATAAAATCTATTACGATCAGCCCCCCTATGTCCCTAAGTCTGAGCTGTCTCGCTATTTCATCAGCAGCCTCAAGGTTAGTCTTAAGCGCTGTCGATTCCACATTCTCCTCTTTTCTGCTCCTCCCGGAATTAACATCAATGGACGTAAGGGCCTCGGTCTTGTCTATCACCACGTATCCCCTTGAAGGCAGATGAACATACCTTTCATGGATCTTTGCTATCTGTTCTTCGATATTATGTTTTGCAAAGATCGGTTTTCTGTCTTTATAAAACTTGATGTTTATCCTGCGCCATGGAAGGGTTTTTCTCAGGAATTCCTTTGTGTTCCTGAACGCCTCCTGATCGTCAATAAGGACTTCGGTCACATCAGAGGTTAAATAATCCCTTACAGTCCTTACTGCGATATCCTGCTCCTTGTAAATGAGTGCAGGCGCTGTTACCTTTTTCGATTCAGTCTGTATCTTTTGCCATAGTTTGGTAAGGTATTTCAGATCGTTTGAAAGTTCTTCCTCTGTTTTATCGCTTCCTGCTGTCCTGAGTATAAAACCCATCTCCTTCGGGAGTTTGAGATTACTGAAGATCTCTTTCAAACGGTCCCTGTCTTCCTTGTCTTCTATCTTTCTTGAAATGCCGACGCGTTCCTGCCCGGGCATCATAACTATATATCTGCCGGGGATGGATATGTACGTTGTCAGGCTGGCGCCCTTTGTATCTCTCTCGTCCTTCTCAACCTGCACAATGAGCTCCTGCCCTTTTGAAAGCACATCCTGCACCCTCGGCCTTTTACCTTCAACCCTGTTCTTGAAGTATTCCTGTTTTATCTCTCTTAACTGCAGAAACCCGTGTTTTTTGGGACCGAAATCAACAAACACAGCCTGAAGACCGGGCTCTATCCTCGTTATAGTGCCTTTATATATATTCCCCTTGAGGTGTTCTTTTGAAGACACCTCAACATAGAAGTCAACCAGCAGATCCCCTTCGACTATCGCCACCCTTTTTTCTTCGGGGTATATTGCATTTATCAATATCTTTTTCTTCATATAATCAACTCACTCCCTTTTCATTACGAAAAATTTCCGTTATATGGTCGTCAAGTTCTTTATGGAACAGATAAAGAG
>JAKAKQ010000015.1 GCA_021813425.1 Nitrospirota bacterium | reverse complement strand
CCCGCCTGCCCCGGCTAACTTTTCAACAGCCTGTTTAGTCATTAACAGCCTCTTATGCACTGCCACTTCGTAGGGGTTCAAATCCGATGCCCTCTTTACTGTAATACCCGGGATATTCCTTGCTGAAAGCATCACATTCTCATTTTTTTCAGGAAGGACTATGAGTGTCTTCTCGCCTTCAAGTCCAAGGTTCTTCAGGATCGAAATCATATCTTTTGTCCTTGGTTTTTCTATAATCAGCTCATCTATTACCGTAATCTCACCATCGGATAATTTCCCTGAAAGCACAGCATTCAATGCAAGTTTTTTTGCCTTTCTGGGCAGTTCATAAGAATAATCCCTTGGCTGCGGACCGAATATTATACCTCCGCCTCTCCATAAAGGTGAACGATTGCTGCCAGACCTTGCCCTTCCCGTATGCTTCTGCTTCCATGGTTTTTTACCGCCGCCTCTGACCAGGCCTTTTGTCTTTGTCGCATGAGTCCCCTGTCTCTGGTTTGCAAGGAAATTCACCACTGCATCATGGACAACACCAGTCTTCGCATCTACACCAAAAACTTCTTCAGGTAAATTTATCTTCCCGATTGATTTGTTGTTCTTATCTTTTATATCAAATTCCGCCATGCTAAACTCCCTTTCTGATCTCGAGAAAAGTCCCTTTTGAACCAGGGACAGCGCCCAAAATAAGAAGCAGGTTTCTATCCGCCTTAACATCAATTATTTTTAAATTTTTAACTGTTACTCTTTCTGAGCCCATATGTCCCGGCATCCCTTTGTTTTTCCAGACCCTTGAAGGGTAAGAACTGGCGCCGATAGAACCAGGGGCCCTGTAAAACATCGAGCCATGTGAAGCCGGGCCGCCGGCATAATTATGTCTCTTGATTACGCCCTGGAATCCCTTGCCTTTTGAAATCCCGGTTGCAGATATTACGTCTCCCTTCTGGAATTTCTCAACAGTTATCATCTCTCCTACTTTCAGATCTCCCATCGGGAATTCTTTTAATATCTTATATGCATTCAAGCCGGCCTTCTTGAATATTCCTTTTAACGGTTTATTAACCTTCTTTTCCTTCTTGATTTCAAAAAATCCAACCTTAACAGCCTCGTAACCATCCTTTTCCTTTGTTTTGACCTGGATTACGCAGCATGGCCCTGCCTCAACTACTGTAACAGGCCACATCTTACCGCTTTCATCAAAAACCTGCGTCATCCCAAGTTTTCTTCCCAGAATCCCTGTCATAGCTTTATCTCCACATCAACACCAGCAGCAAGCTCAAGCTTCATAAGCGCATCTACTGTCTGAGGCGTTGCATCGTGTATATCAATAAGTCTTTTGTGGGTTCTTATCTCAAACTGTTCTCTCGATTTTTTGTCCACATGCGGAGACCTGAGAACCGTGATCTTGCTTATATGCGTTGGCAACGGAACCGGTCCGGCTATTCTTGCCCCTGTCCGCTGTGCCGTATCAACTATCTCTTTCACAGACTGGTCAAGAACCCTGTGGTCGTATCCTCTTAATTTTATTCTTATCTTTTGACTCACGTTTACTCCAATACCTCAGTAACGACTCCGGCCCCGACAGTACGTCCGCCTTCCCTTATCGCAAACCTCAGTTCCTTCTCCATCGCTATCGCCGATATCAAATCCACCTTCAGACTTACATTGTCACCAGGCATTACCATCTCCACTCCCTCCGGCAACTCCGCCACCCCCGTAACATCCGTCGTCCTGAAATAAAACTGCGGCCTGTACCCCTTGAAAAACGGCGTGTGCCTGCCGCCCTCTTCTTTCGTCAATATATATACCTCACACTTGAACTTCGTGTGCGGCGTTATGCTCCCAGGCTTTGCCAACACCTGCCCCCTCTCCACTTCTTCCTTCCCTATTCCCCTCAGCAATACCCCTATGTTGTCCCCTGCCCTGCCTTCATCCAATAGCTTCCTGAACATTTCCACCCCTGTGGCCACTGTCTTCCTCGTCTCCCCCAATCCCACTATCTCTACTTCCTCCCCTACCTTCACTATACCCCTCTCTACCCTCCCGGTCACTACTGTCCCACGCCCTGATATCGAAAATACATCCTCTATCGGCATCAAAAACGGCTTGTCTATCGGCCTGTCCGGCGTAGGTACATAGCTGTCTACCGCTGCCATCAGCTCCATGATACTCTTGTACTCCTCTGCCTTAGAATCATTGCTCGTGCTCTCCAGGGCCTTCAACGCACTGCCCTTTATTATAGGTATCTTGTCCCCGGGAAACTGATACTTGCTCAATAGCTCCCTCACTTCAAGCTCTACCAGATCCAATAGCTCAGGGTCATCCACCATATCGGTCTTGTTCATATATACCACTATATAAGGAACCCCTACCTGCCTCGCCAGCAATATGTGCTCCCTCGTCTGCGGCATCGGCCCGTCTGCTGCGCTCACTACCAGTATCGCCCCGTCCATCTGCGCTGCCCCTGTTATCATATTCTTTACATAGTCAGCATGACCAGGACAGTCTACATGCGCATAATGACGGTTGTCCGTCTCATACTCTACATGCGCCGTCGCTATCGTTATCCCCCTGGCCTTCTCCTCAGGTGCATTGTCTATCGAATCATATGCCCTGTATGTCGCCTTCCCCTGAAACGCCAGCACCTTCGTTATCGCAGCCGTCAACGTAGTCTTGCCATGGTCTACATGCCCTATCGTTCCTACGTTGCAATGAGGTTTCGTCCTCTCAAATTTTGCCTTTGCCATATATCCTCCTTCCAATGTAGGGGCAGGGTGACCCTGCCCCTACTCATTTTCTGTCTTTCATGGAGCCCATGACCGGAATTGAACCGGTGACCTCATCCTTACCAAGGATGTGCTCTGCCGACTGAGCTACATGGGCACTAACTACAGTTGTTAGTGAATAGTGAACAGTAAATAATAAAAAGACCTTTGTTTCATTAAAATTCTTTCACTAACTACTATTCACTAACCACTGTTCACTGTTTCACTGGAGCGGGAAACGGGATTCGAACCCGCGACCCTCAGCTTGGAAGGCTGACGCTCTACCACTGAGCTACTCCCGCATCAAATACAGTCATATAGTGAAAAGTGATTAATTGTCTAAACTTTATGTTTTCACTAAAAACTATTCACTGTTCACTATTCACTGCAAAATTTGCAAAGCAAATTTTGCTGGTGGAGAGGGGAGGATTTGAACCTCCGTAGGCTACGCCAACGGGTTTACAGCCCGTCCCCTTTGGCCACTCGGGTACCTCTCCGAATACTACAGTTATTAGTGAATAGTGATTAGTTGATAGTTTAAAAATCTTAAAAACCGTTTTTAGTTTTGCCGTCAACTATTCACTGCTTTTTTTGGAGCCACCGAAGGGATTCGAACCCCCGACCTGATGATTACAAATCAACTGCTCTACCAACTGAGCTACGGTGGCAATCCCTATAAAAAGAAAACGCAAAAAGCAGATAATATATTATCTGTCTTTTCAAGTTTTCTATCCGTCCTCCTTAATCACTCCAACGAGTCCTATAAACAGGAAAAAGGCAACAGTTATCCTCTGGTTTTTTACAACTTATTAATATAAAGGAATTATTATAATACGGTCAACTAAAAAAAAACAATAGAAAACTGGGAAAATTTATATTTGCTTAACATAATGCATTTTTATTCAATCTTTGGCGCATTATCTCAAAAATTATAACACCGGTTGCTACCGAGGCATTCAGGGAATTAACTTTCCCTTTCATAGGTAGGCTCACGAGCATATCACAATCCTCTTTTACTGTTTTTCTGAGCCCCTTGCCCTCAGAGCCTATTACAATAGCTAAGGGGACTGTAAGATCCTGATCCCAAATGGTTTTTTCTGCTCCGGCCTCAGCGCCAATAACTGTCACCCCCATTTCTTTCATGCCCTTTATTGCGTGTTTTATATTAGCTACCATTGCCACAGGCATATATTCGGCAGCACCGGCAGATGCCTTTACCGCCTCCGGGCTCAAAGTTACAGACCTGTGCGATTGTATCACAACACCGTGAACTCCTCCTGCATCTGCAACCCTCAAAATAGCCCCGAAATTCCTCGGGTCCTCAAGGCAATCAAGGATAAGGAATAAAGGCTGTTTCCCCTTTCTTAAAGGGGTACTCAGCAATTCTTCAATATCCATATATTTCCTCGGTGCTGCAATCGCAGCTATTCCCTGATGGCCTTTTGGGAACCGGCTGTCAAAGAAAAACTGGTCGGTTTTGTTGATCTTTATCCCCCGCAAGACGATCTCTTCCTGGGTATGAGGGTCCTTTCTTGATGAAGAAAGAAAAACGGATTTCACCTCCCTGCCGGACCTTATCGCCTCAAGCACAGGGTTTAAACCGTAAATCCATTCATCATGAGGTCCTGACCGATTGCTGCGGCCTTCGCTTTTTTCATAACGCTGTGATTCTGAATAGCCTCTTCTTTTCATCTTTTCCAGACTGTTTTAACCTTATATTTTGAGATAAGAGGATCTGATGTTATGATTGGAAGTCCTTCAATCTGTGCCTGTGACACAAGCATTCTGTCAAAAGGGTCCCTGTGAAGGATTGGCAGGTTAAACACATGCAGGGCATGCCCTGCTTTGATCTGAAGCGGCTGTATTGCATTCCTGTCCATTTGGTCAAGCACAAAGACCTCAGGCCTGGAAGGAAGGCTTATTCTACCTATTTTTGCTTTGATTGCTATCTCCCAGCAGCTTGCGGCGCTCAGGAACAGCTCATTGCCACCATCAGAGATAATAGCTCTGACATTTGGAGGAAAATGCGGCTCATCGAGAATCCACCAGAGAAAGACGTGAGTATCCAGGAGCGCTTTCACTTCTCAAATGTTTCCAGAATATCGTCAGGGAGCGGCTTTAGAAAATCAGCAGACAATAAGATTTTTCCCTTAGCGCTTCCGGGAGTCCGCTTTGCCGGCTTTTTTTCAACAGGAATGAGACGTGCCACAGGCTTGCCTGACTTGGCGATAATAATTTCCTCACCGCTTCCCGCCTCGCTCAGAAGCCGGGAAAAATGGGTCTTTGCCTCGTGAATATTAACGGTTTTCATGGTTTTATATTAGACTAAGTTGTGGACTAAGTCAAGAAATATCCCAGCTTGCAGGCGCTTTGCGCTGACTATATCCTCACCTTCCAGCCTGTTCCTTCTTTTTTATCTTCAAGGATAATTCCTTTTTCTTCGAGTTCTTTTCTTATGGCGTCTGCCGCTGCCCAGTCTTTGTTTTCCCTCGCCTTTTTTCTCTCGTTTATCTTTGAGAGAATATCATCTTCTGTGTAGCCGATATTTTTTACTAACATCAAGGCTTTATACCACTCAGCCGGCGTACGGTTAAAAATATTAAGGACATTGCCGGTTTCCTTAAGTGAATCCCTTACCTTTTCTGACAATTCAACGGCCTTCTGTCCTGAGGGCCTGCCGTCCAGATATTTATTCAACACCCGGATCAGTTCAAATATATTGCCTATAGCAAGAGCCGTATTAAAATCATCATCCATTGCATCCTTGAATTTATCTCTAAATTTCCCCAGCAGGTCCTCAAGCATTTTCTCATCAGATCCCGATTTGTTTTTTGTATTGTCCTGAGATAGAAAATCTCCGATCCTTATAACTGTTGTGTAATATCTGTCGATCGATGCCTCAGCCTCTCTCAGTTGCTCGTCAGAAAACTCAATAGGACTCCTGTAATGTGTTGAAAGGAGAAAGAACCTGATCACCTCTGCATCGAATTTATTCAATATCTCCCTTATCGTAAAAAAATTCCCGAGGGATTTTGACATCTTTTCCTTGTCCACAGTAATAAACCCGTTATGGACCCAGTACCTGACAAAAGGCTTTCCAGTAAAAGCCTCGGACTGTGCTATCTCGTTCTCATGATGCGGGAAGATCAGGTCAGCGCCGCCGCCGTGTATATCGAATGTCTCGCCGAGGTGCTTCAATGACATTGCAGAGCACTCTATATGCCAGCCTGGCCTTCCCTTGCCCCACGGGCTTTCCCATGAAGGTTCGCCTTCCTTTGATGCCTTCCAGAGCGCAAAGTCCATGGGATTCTTTTTTCTTTCATCCACTTCAATGCGGGCGCCTGCAAGCATATCCTCCAGATCCCTTTTTGAAAGCTTGCCATAATCAGTAAACTTTTCTACCTCGAAATAAACACTTCCGTCCGCCTCATACGCATAGCCTTTATCCACAAGGCCCTTGACTATATCTATTATCTCTCTGATATGTTCTGTTGCCTTGGGTTCTACATCAGCCCTGCCTATGCCGAGGCTGTCCATATCACTGTAATATTCATCTGTATATTTCTTTGCTACTTCATCCCACTTTATCCCTTCCTGCCTCGCCCTGTTGATTATCTTGTCGTCGATATCGGTAAAATTCCTCACGTATTTGAAGTCATAGCCTTTATATTTCATGTACCGCCGCATTATATCAAATACAACGGCGCTCCTTGCATGTCCTATATGGCAGTGGTCATAGACGGTCACGCCGCAGGCATACATCCTTACCTTTCCGGCTTCTACAGGAACAAATTCCTCCTTTTTTCCTGTAAGGGTATTGTAAATCCTCATCCGCCCTCCTCTTTCCTTAATCCTTTCTGCAGAGTCAAGCCTTCTGGATATCTCTTCTATCCGCAGTTCCAGTTCCTTCAGTTTCTCGGCTGTCGGGTCAGGGAAATAATCCATCACCTCAACCATCCCCTCTTCGGTGGTCATCCTGACGATCTTCTTTTTTGTGATCCTTCCCGGAACGCCAACGCATATCGCATTATCAGGGACAGGCTTAAGTATCACGGAATTAGCGCCTATAATAACATTATTCCCGATCGTTATCGCTCCAAGTATTTTTGCCCCGGTCCCAACTGTAACATTATTTTTTAATGTAGGGTGACGTTTGCCTTTTTCCTTTCCAGTTCCACCGAGTGTTACCCCCTGGTAAAGGAGGCAGTCTTCGCCAACCTCGGCTGTCTCTCCTATTACCACACCCATTCCGTGGTCGATAACCAATCCCGCGCCTATTTGGGCAGCAGGGTGGATCTCGATGCCGGTCAGAAAGCGGCTGATATGTGATAAAAGCCTTGGTATTACCGGAATCCCTGCCTTCCAAAGCATATGGTTTATCCTGTGGATAAATATGGCGTGGAACCCGGGATATGCAAGTATTACCTCAAGGACGCTTCTTGCTGCAGGGTCTCTTTCAAAAACAGCCTTATAATCGCGCCTTATGTTACCCCAAAAACCCATTGATTTTATGGTTATTATACACCAAAAACCATCTGCAACTGTGTTATTATTCCTTTATATGATAAATCCAAATATAATCGATCCGGACCTCAGGTCAATGATAGCCGATTACATGGAAAAAGGCTTTCTCGAAAATATTATAGATATGTACAAGCATGACAGCGGACTTTATGCGTTAATCGGGGAATTGATACAGGATGAGAGAATGAGGGTCAGGATCGGTGTTACTGCATTGATGGAAGAACTGAAGATCCATGACAAAGGCAATGCTTCAAAGGCCGTTTCAAATCTCCTTCCCCTTCTGAGTCATGATGACCCTGTTGTGCGTGGTGATGCCTCCAACCTTTTAGGAATCATCAGGGATAAGAGCGCCATGCCTTTCCTCGAAAAACTTCTGACAGATGTGAATCCGAACGTCAGGATCATCGCAAAAGAGGCGATCGAGGAGATAAAGCGATAGTTCATAGTAGACTGCAGATTTATAACCTGGTTGACGACTTTTTTATCTTATTGTATTATAATGTAATACGCTGTAACCCATAAAAGAAGGAGATTTTATGCCGACGATTCAAAAAAGTATAAGAATCCAGGAAAAAACAATCAAAGAAATTGAACGGATAGCTAAAGATTCCGGCAAAGATTTTTCCATCGTGACAAATGAACTGCTTGAAGAAGCAGTAAGGATGCAGCGCTGCCCGGGCATTATTTTTTCTGAAGGGACTACAGGAAGAAGGGCAAGAATTGCAGGAACAGGGATAGAGGTCTGGGAGGTTATTGCAACTTACAAAGGTGTTGCCAAAGATTTCAATCGCCTGCGTCAGGCATATCACTGGCTTACCGAACAGCAATTAAAGAGCGCTGCAGGCTACTACAAGTTTTATCCGGAAGAGATCGACCGCCTCATTAAGCAAAATGAAGAATTGGATAACGGACACATTCAGAGTAAATATCCCTTTCTTGTCCGGGTCGGTCGTTGAAATATTACCTTGATGAAGACCTGAGCCCCACCATTGCGGAAATACTCAGGAAACATAATGTAGATGCCATTAGCGCCCATGAAGCCGGTATGTTACAGGCCTCTGATTTTGAACAGTTGCAACATGCATCGTCTGAGGGCAGGTGCCTCTTAACAAGAAACCGAAATGATTTTATACGTCTGACAGTTCAGTTTTTTAATGAACATCGCCAGCATGCAGGAGTAATTATAATTCCGCATACCCTGCCCGGCGATAAATTTTCCCTGATAGCCAAAGCGATAATAAAACACCATTCAAAACATTCCAAAGAAAAAGCAGCGGCGTACACTGTAGATTTTTTGGAGGCGTAATACGGAGCCAGGGTTCTGATATCGATATGATATTTTACGGTCAATCAAATCCCTTACAGCCAGTTTCCTCGGCGTGCCTTCTCGATTTTGGATATTCCCGGCAGTGTCGTGGTTTGACGTCATGAATTTGACAGAGATACTTATCTATCTTGGGCAACTTTCTTAACCAAGGGCATCGCCGAACCTCCTCACCTGTTTTGGGATTGAACCAGATATCGTGGATGAAGGAATCACCAAGCGGTAAAGATACGACCCATTCCAATATGTCAGTCCTCCCGGCCTTCTCCCACATTTCTATGTCTTCCCTGGAAGTACACGCGCAAAAAGCGCCGGTGAGATTCAAACAGCAGTTCCCGCATTGCTTGCAGGTAAACTCTTTTGACTGCATTTTAAATTGTCTTTGGCTGACATTCCTGGGAAATTGATCTATAGCGAATCGCTCAGCATCCGGGAAATAGTATTTTCCAACTTTCCTAAGTCTTCCGTAACAGTCAACCAGACCGCATCGGCATCGACACCGAAATATTCATGAGAAACGATGTCCCTCATTCCGGCAACGTCTCTCCACTGGATGTCATGGTAGCGGTCTCTTACTTCCTGCGGAATGTGCTTCGCAGCTTCGCCTATGTTCTCAATCGCCTTCAGGACTGCATACAAGGTCTTTATGTCAGATAAGAAATCTTCCTTGCTCATGTCCTGCACAAATTCCCTGATGTTTTTTATCTCCTGCATTACGTCGTGCAGGTAATCCCTCATATCCCTCTGATCAGACATACTGAACTTCCTCCAGGATATGCTGACCTATATATGGTTTGAGAGTTTTCTTCAACACCAGATCTACCCTGATGCCAAGAACGTCTTCAAGATAATGTCCCATTTCCGCAAAGGTCAACAGACTGATTGGACGTTCGAGGCTCACCAGGATGTCAATGTCGCTGTTTTCCCTTTGTTTGCCCCTGACATAAGAACCGAATACCCCTATTTCCGTAACTCCATATTTCACATGCAATTCGCCCTTGAGTTGCCGAAGAATCCTTTCTATTTCGTCTATCGTTTTCATGGTCCTATTATATCAGTTTTGGGATTTTTCGGACGATATGGCTTTGAAAACTCATAAGAAATTGAAATACCCCGGCTTGACGCCATGAATCCGGTACTATCTATTCTTGATTTTTCTTTTGCCCCTCCTCTTTTATAAAGGGGAGGTTGGGAGGGGTTATTTCTTCCGCGATTTTGCACAACACCCCCTCCATATTTTGCAATATATCATTATTCCAAAATCTTAGCACCTCGATGCCTCTGGTTTTCAGATAT
>JAKAKQ010000130.1 GCA_021813425.1 Nitrospirota bacterium | reverse complement strand
GGAAATCAGGAATATAAAAAGAATATTTTCATCGTGGTAAGTTGTTATATGATAAAATAAAAACAATTTCAGGGATTACATGACTGAAGACAGAAGAAAATTTGCAAGATACCGCAAGAACGCCGAGATCACATTAAGCACGGCAAGGGGATCTTTTCCTGCCATTTTGCTCGATTATTCGCCTTTCGGCATAAGAATAAAGTGTGATGAGGTCATCAATAATGATGAACCTTTGAAGGTGATATACAACGGGCTTACAGGAAACGGCCATGTTATATGGTTAAGGGGCAGCCTTGCAGGGATAGAGTTAAGAGGTTCACGGGTCGGGAGACTCAATGATTACAACCTCCCGGATCTTCTTGTCGGACTGAAGTTGTCGGATAAGACAGGAATGCTGAATATCCTCTTTGATGACACAAGAAAGACCATATACATAAAAAGCGGTGATCCCATATTTGCCCGGTCGAACTCGGCAGATGAAAGCATAGGAGCGGTTCTTCTAAGGACGGGAAAGATCAATCAGGATGCATACAACAACTCTGTTGAAGCGATGAACAGGACCGGCAAGACACTGGGTGCTGTCCTTGTGGAACTGGGGTATATAAAGGCATTGGAACTGCCGTCTGCTGTCAGACAGCAGATCGAGGAGATGATAGAGAATGCATTCAAACTCGTTGACGGGGAATTCGAATTTGTGGAAGGGGCTCTCCCCACCGATGAAATAGTTACCCTCAGGCTGAGCCTGGCCAACCTTATATACAGAGGGATAAAAGGGATTGACAGTTCCCGGAATTTATCCGGCGTGTTGCCTGATCCTGACTCGGTGCTTATACCGTCTTCCGATCCATACCAGCTTTTCCAGGACATCTCTCTGGCGGGACAGGATAAAGAGATATTTCTTATGGTGGACGGGAAGAATACCATTAGCGATATCCTGAAAAAATCACCTGTAAACAGATTCGAAACCTCTAAAACGATCCATGCGTTCTTAAGCACAAGGATACTGGATATAAAATCAGAGGACATCCCTGTCGGCGCGTCTATGGAAGATGTGCTGGATACCCAGGCAGTGGACAGCGAATTTATAAGTGAAGTCGAAAAGCTTTATGAACGTTGTGATGATATGAATTATTACGATATCCTCGGCATTGATAAAAGTGCATCTTCCGGTGATATAAGAAAGGCATATTACACTAAGGTCAGGCAATATCATCCCGACAAATATTTCAGGTACCAGGAAGAAGACTTTAAAAAGAAACTTTCGAAGGTTTTTTCTGTTTTGAACGAGGCATATACAGTGCTTTCAAAGATCCAGACCAAAAAAGGTTATGACAGCAAACAGAAAACCAGGGAATCCACCGAAGATATTGCAAAGGCGAAATTCGAAGACGGGTTGAACCATTATAAATCAGAAAGGTATGATATCGCGCTCCAGGCATTTGGACAGGCAATATACCTTGATGATTCAAAGTCAAAGTACCATTACTATTATGGTCTTGCGCTCAGGATATTCAAAAAATATAAAGAAGCCGAGAATTCCCTGCTCGCTGCGATCAAGAGATCTCCTGAAGAAAGCGATTATATTGCTGAACTCGGCCATCTCTATCTTGAGATCGGAATGAAGTTAAGGGCAAGAAGGACTTTTGAGAGGGCCTTAAGCATTTCAAAGGACAATAAGAGGGCTATTCAGGGCATAGGAGCCTTAGGGGAAGGATGAGATTTCAAGATAATAACAATCTGAAAATGGAGGAGTGATGCTGATCGATGCAAGGGGTCTTGGGTGTCCGAAGCCTGTTACTATGGCAGAGGAAGAACTTGGGAAAATGAAGGAAGGCATAGTGGAGGTGCTTGTTGACGATGAGACATCGGCTGATAATCTCGTATGGTTTGCCCAGAAAAGCGGTTTTTATTCGGAAAAAGTTAAAGAGGATAATAATTGGCGTGTAAAGATAGTAAAAGGTCGGCCCAGTGAAGCGCCTGCTGAAAAAGGAGAGGCCGGGAGACCTGAAAAAGGTTTATTCTTGATTGTCGGCACCGATACGATGGGCAAGGAAGAGGAACTCGGCAGGATTTTGATGAAGGGATTTTTCGAGACTTTAAAGGTTACAAAGGAGCTCCCGCATACTATATTTTTTCTCAACGCAGGCGTGAAACTTACTACAACAGATAAGGAGATAATGCCGGTACTGAAGGATCTCGAGGTAATGGGGGTCGAGATATTTTCCTGTGGCACATGCCTTAAGCACTATGGATTTGAGTCCGAACTGCAGATCGGTTACCGGGGGACAACATATAATATCGTCGAAGGACTGACTGAATTTAAGAAGGTCGTCTGGATTTAGCCTTCATTATCAACCCGAAAAATGCAATTGATAATTACATGCAGGAACATAAATGCCTTTCCGCCTCGGCGGATTCGCTGAGGAGAACAAAGTCTTTTAATTTCGATCCCGACTTTTGTCGGGACAAAAGACTTTTCAGTCATCCATGTTCCTTCTAAATGCATTTTTTGGGTCAATAAATTTCCCTGACAACAAAAAGGACATAGTATTTGAGCGGCTTTATTTGGCCGATATTCCACAACCCCCTTTACTAAGGGGGAATTTCAGAGAAATAAAGAGGGCAAATTCCTCGGAGCGTAGCGAGAATGAGCGAGAATACTATGTCCTTTCTGTATTATCATGAGTTTATGAATTAAGTGGGCTAATCGGTTTTTACAATATAGTCTGACATGCCTTTTAAAGACAGGACCTTCTCTCTCAGGCCTCTCCGGTCGAACTTGCCATATGCCAGTGAGCCCCCGGAAAAATCCAGCGACTTTTCTTTTTCGTTGATTGTCCAGATCCCGCCGCCTACGATTTCCCAGTGAGGTTCGTTGATTTCAAAATGGTCGCGTTTTATATTATAAGTCCCTGCGATCCCTTTTTCTGTGCAGAACCTCTCCACGATATTTGCGTGATACACTGCGAAATCCTTTGGAGAGAGCAGAAGATATTCCATGTCATTGTTTCTGAGCTGGACGAACTTCCCCGCTCGTTTTCTGGGGATTTTCTTTTTGGCTGTTGTCTTATAAAAGAGTTCTGAATAGTCTATTAAGAAAAATTTCATGATAGCTCTGAATTATTTATTCAGGATCTTTGCAGCTTCCTTTGCAAAATAGGTCAGTATAAGGTCAGCGCCTGCACGCTTTATCGAAGTCAGCACCTCCATCATCGCGCGCTTTTCATCTATCCATCCGAGTTTGGCAGCGGCCTTGATAAGAGAATATTCGCCGCTCACATTATAAGCTGCCACAGGCAGGTCGAAGTTCTCCCTGATATCAGAGATTATATCGAGATATGACATGGCCGGTTTTACCATCACAATATCAGCGCCCTCGTCGATATCGAGCGCAACCTCTTTTAAAGCCTCTCTCCTGTTGGCAGGGTCCATCTGGTATGAACGCCTGTCGCCGAATGCAGGGGTGGATTCAGCAGCCTCCCTGAAGGGTCCGTAAAAGGCAGATGCATACTTTGCAGCGTAGCTCATTATGGGGGTCTCTGTGAAGCCTTCTTCATCGAGCGCTATCCTTATCGCCTCGACCCTGCCGTCCATCATGTCCGAAGGCGCTACCATATCAGCGCCGGCCTTTGCATGTGACAGGGCCTCTGCTGCAAGAAGGTCCAGGGTAGGGTCATTTTTCACGTCGCCGTCTTCTATGAAACCGCAGTGGCCGTGGCTCGTGTACTCGCACATGCAAACATCCGTTATGACATACAGTCCGGGGACTTTGTCCTTGATCGCCCTGACAGCTTTCTGAACAACGCCCTTTGGATCGTATGCGCCTGAGCCTATTTCATCCTTGTGCTCTGGGATGCCAAAAAGGAGTACGGCGGGTATGCCGAGGGAATGAACCTCCTTGGCATGTTTTACTATCCTGTCTGCCGATTCCTGGAAGCATCCGGGCATGGATTTTATTTCTTTGCGGGTGTTTTTTCCGTAAGTTGCGAAAAGCGGATATATAAAATCATCAGGGGAAACTGAGGTCTCCCTCACCATCCTCCTGATCGTCTCATTCTTCCTGAGTCTTCTCGGCCTTTGAAAGGGGAACATATTATGTTTAAGGGTTCGTTGAGTTCATAGAGTTTGAATTAATATAACTAACTCCACAAACTCAACAAACTGTTTTTTATCCGCATGAACTGCAGCCGGAGCTGCATGATGGCGGCTCATTGCTGTTTATGATAAACCCTTCGCCCTGTTCTGTCTTTACAAAGTCTATTTCTTTATTGCTCAGGCTTTCGAATGCCTCCTTGTCGACAAAGACCCTGAGACCGTTTTTTTCGATCGTCTCATCGCTTTCCGAGGCGTTTTCGTCTATATCCATACCATAACTCGGGCCGCAGCATCCTGCCCCGTGTATGTATATCCTGAGCCCCCATCCTTCCTTGCCTTCTGCCTTCAATATCTCCTTTGCCTTTTCAGCGGCTGTATCTGATACTTTTAACACAACTGACCTCCAATAAATTTGATATTTTTAGAATAAGTGAAAAACAGGCTAAAAAGCAAGCAACCATATGGCATCCAACGCTTTTTACTTATGTCATTGCGAGGAGAGAAGCGACGAAGCAATCTCAGCCGCCAAAAACAAGATTGCTTTGCTCCGCTCGCAATGACAAGGAATTTATGACGCACTACACTATATGGCGTCTTCACCCCGCTGCCCTGTCCTGATCCTTACAACCTCCTCTATGCCGGAGATAAGTATTTTCCCGTCTCCGATCTTTCCCGTCTTCCCCCTTGTCTCAATAACTTCAACAACCTTCTCTGCAATGTTGTCGGGCACAATGACCTCGATCTTTATTTTCGGAATAAAGTCCACAGTATATTCAGAGCCCCTGTAAAGTTCCGTATGCCCTTTCTGCCTGCCGAAACCTTTTACCTCTGTAATAGTCATCCCGTGTATCCCGATTTCGTTTAATGCATCCTTGATCTCATCAAGTTTGAACGGTTTTATAATTGCCTCTATCTTTTTCACGGTATCACCTCACAATAATTCTTTAAATCTTATAAGTTTGGAATATTCGTAGAGAGCTGACATCGCCCTGCTCCTGGTCGGGATGCCGGCCTCTTCTACAGCGGCAATGGGATTTAATCCTCCCACTACAACAATACCGACTTTATCAATCCCAACCGGCATTTCAAGGAGTTTTTGGTTCGGATTACCTATCGCCAGTATCCCGCTTATACCTTTTTCCTGCATTTTGGTTTTCAGGTCATATGCCTTCTCTATGCACACAAGAGGAATTTCCCTGAAACTCGCAAGTATCTTCCCGGAATTATTTTTTATGGCGCCCCTGACATCTGTCATGCTGCTTTTAATGAAAATTTCAAGAGGATCAAGCGATGAACCGTCATAACTTATCAGGGCAACAAACCTTGACGGCTCGCCGTCATCTATCTGGAGAACCCCGCCAAACCTTGATGTTACGGGAATGCCTGCCTTCAGAAATATGCCGTTTATTGTTACGCTGCATACGGTGCCAAAGCCCATATGGCCTTCAGGAACAATAATGTCGCCTATATATTCACCACCTTTTGCGATAATAACTCTGTCGCTCATGCTGAATTTTGAAGCGAATACACCCTTCATGATCTCCAATACATCATCCATAACACTTTCAGGGAAGAACGTTACATTGAGTATTATTTTGCCGGTTTTTTCTGCGAGGTCAAAATCACTCAAAAAAGAAAGGGACTCTATCTTATTTATTACAAAACCGACTTTCTCCGATACAAGCGCCTGCGACAGTTCCTCCCTGCCCTCCATGGTTATTTTTCTGCCTTCCTTGCCATATACCTTTGTGAACCCTTTTTCATCGAGGATCCTGAGATGGTATCTTACAGTCCTTTCGGTCAGATCAATTCCATGTGCTGTGAGCTGGCGTGAGATTTCCCTCGAGCCGACTATGCTGTCAGGCTTTTTGTCAAGGACTTTAAGTATCGAGAGCATGGTCTTATTCATTCAATATAAACCCTCCTGCGTTTTGCTATTCTGAATACCATTTCAGATTTGTAACCTCTCCCCATCTCCCCCCGTGCAAGGAGGGGATGAAGGGGAGGTCTTTCCTTTGTTTATTTTTCACATTTTTCCGAAAAGAATGTTTCTGGCCTCTTTAACGTCTGATTCCATTACATAAGGGATGCCTGTAACATCGGTTGCCACCTGTGTAAGTGATATAAGGTCTGACCGGTCTATATGTTTCACAGCAAATTTCCTTGCGCCTGCCATCAACTGCTGGAGCCCGAGCTGCAGCCTGTCGCAGAATGTGTACATGCCGATCGCCCCTGCGGGTATCTCCGGATATTTTTTACCGTATTTCGCCTTAAGTGTTTCGGCGCTGACAAAAATGGTTTCGAGATTGTCACCATACTTTTTAATCTCAGCAGGGAGCTTTCCCTCTGAAAGCCATCTCTGGATATTCTTTCCTACCATTGCGGGTATCATGGTCGCCCTTCCCATACAAACAGCCTTGAAATAGGGTGCTCCAAGTGCAAGCGCCTTGAAGATATGGTCTTCAAGAGAAAACCCTCCTGCGATTGCGAGGTCCGGGACATATTTACCTTTTGCCTTTAGTTCCTTTGCAAACTTATAGGCTATGGACTGGAGATAGATTGTCGGAATACCCCATTCATTCATCATCCTCCAGGGGCTCATTCCCGTGCCTCCGCCTGCGCCGTCTATGGTCAGGAGGTCTATCTTTGCGTCGGATGCAAATCTCATTGCACGGGCGAGATCTGCGATCCTGTATGCGCCTGTTTTCAGAGAAACGAATTTTGCCCCGATCTTTCTCAGATGCTCAACGCTTGCCATAAAGGAATCATACTCAACCATGCCGAGCCTTGAGTGTCTTTCAAACTCCCTGAAAGCGCCCTCTTTAAAAGCCTTTATAACAACCGGGTCTTCAGGGTCAGGCACAACAACATATCCCCTTTTCTTGAGCTCAAGCGCCCTTTCGAGTGTCTTCAGTTTTACTTCTCCTCCGATATCTTTTGCGCCCTGTCCCCATTTGAGTTCAAGGCATTTAACCCCGAGTTTTTCAACAGCGTATTCCGGGGAGCAGAGCCTGCCGTCCTCAACATTCTGCTGAAGCACAACCGCTCCATAGCCGTCATGCCATTGCTTGAATGTGTTGACTCTTCTTTCGAGCTCCGGTGACTTAACAACCCTGCCGTTCTTGAATTCGGCATTATGGTCCATGCCGACTATGTTTTCTCCGATAACAACCATTATCCCGGATATTGCTGCGCCGATCGCCATGCCTTCCCAATTGTCTTTTGCGATATTGGTTGAGCCGAGCGCTCCGGTGAATATCGGAACTTTCAGTTTAACTTTATGTTCGTTTCCGATTTCCGTTTCAGTTGAAACATTGGTGAATAAAGCCTTGTCAGAATCAGCCTCTATCCCGATTGCGCCTATGCACGTACCCTGTATGTTGAGGTGTGAATAATCTACAGGATAGGTTTTCACTGCGCCGGCAGTTACCTTCCCGAACGGTGAAGGATAAATTACCTCTCTTCCCCTGAAGGAAGACTTGCCGATTTCACAAAGCCCCGGGCATCCGTCAAGACATACAGAGCAGATACCTGAATATGGTGACGAATCTGCCACCCTGTTTTTTGTCCCTGTTGCTGCACTTGCATTAGGTGTACCGTAGTTCACCATTTTACCTCCAATGAATAAATAAGCTCATTTTAAGATGCAGAAGCCTTTTGCAAAAATTTAAAAGGCAGGATTACTTCGCTCCCCTCGCAATGACAAACAATGTATTTGCTGTCATTGCGAGGAGTCCCGAACGCTTTCGGGACGACGAAGCAATCTCTTTAGATCCAATTTTGCAAAAGCCTCACTGGTATCTGTTATTGCCATAAACAGTTTATTTGCCTTGAAGTATCTTCAGCGCTTCCTTCCTGTAGGAATCCATCAGGTAAGGGATGCCTGTAACCTTTGCGCATTCCTCTGTGAGTGACATCAGCTCATTTCTCGTGATAGATTCGACATTAAAACAGCGGGCGCCTGCCATCAGCTGCTGTAAGCCGACCCTTATTTTCTGAGAATAGCTGTATATGCCGATTGCTCCAAGAGGAATGTTTCTAATCTCTTTGCTGCCTACGAGATTTTTTACATCTTCATAATTGACGAAGATCTCTTCAACTTTAGTGCCGAATTCGCTGACGGTTTTCGGGAGGTCGTTTGCCTTCATCCATTTCCCGATATTCTTGCCGACCATGCCTGGGATCATTAAAGCGCGTCCCATGCAGACTGCCTTGGTGTACGGTGCGCCTAATGCCAATGCCTTGAATATGCCGTCTTCACTGCTGAAGCCGCCTGCAAAGGCGATATCAGGAACACGCTCACCTTTTTTGTCCAGTATCTTACAGAATTCTGCTGCTGCTGCATGCAGGTACAAAGAAGGCATACCCCATTCTTCCATCATGCGCCATGGGCTCATCCCTGTGCCGCCGGGTGCGCCGTCAATCGTCAACAGATCAACCTTGGCCCTGGAACTCCATTTGATCGCCATTGCCAGCTCGCGCAGGCCATAAGCTCCGGTCTTCAGCGTAATTCTCTTGAATCCGAGTTTCCTGAGCCTGTTTACTTCAGCGTAAAAGCCTTTTTCTTCTATAAAGCCGAGACGGCTGTGGCGCTCAAATTCCTTTATCGCGCCGTCCTTGAAAGAAGACTGAACAATAGGATCAGACGGATCAGGCGTAACTATATAGCCGCGTTTCTGTAGTTCAAGTGCGCGCTCCAGAGAGTGCACTTTGATCTCACCGCCGATGCATTTGGCTCCCTGTCCCCATTTCAATTCTATGGTTTCAATTCCGTGTTTATCAATAATATATTCAGCAACTCCCAGACGGGTGTCTTCAACGTTCATCTGAACAAGGATCTCGCCATATCCCTGATGATAGCGGCGATACATTTCGATCCTGCGATCCATATCCGGAGATTTCGTGATCTTGTTTTTGCTGTTTAACTCAAGGCCAGGGTCGATTCCACAGACATTCTCTCCGCAGACAATAGTAACACCCGAGATCGCTGCGCCAACTGCAAAATGCTCCCAATTCTTGCGGGCAATCTCTGTAGAACCAAGCGCGCCGGTAAAGATCGGCACTTTCATATTTACTTTTTTGGTCCAGCCATAGGATGTTTCAGTGCTGACATTTGGAAATTTGGCCGTATCCGGGTCGCCTTTTTGACCTTTAGGGAGACCTTTAGCCCCCAATGCATAGCCATGAATGTTCAGATGAGAATAGTCTATCGGATAATTCTTATCTCCACCGGCAGTTATTTCACCGAACGGTCCAGGATAAAGCAATTCTCTACCTCTGAAAGTAGCTTTAAAAACTTCACAGTTTCCTCTGCACCCGTCAATACATCTGGTGCAAATCCCGCTCATCGGAGATACACTCTTGGAACGATTGTGTGTTCTTGTTGCCTCGTTGGCATTTGGTTGCGACAAGTTCATTACTTTTCCTCCTTGAATAAGTTTGATTTTTGATGCGTTGCTGATTGTTTAAACTGAATGCATGATGTCTGTCTTTTTTGCTCCCCGCCACCTCCTGTTAAGTGAAAATAAATTAATACTTAGGATAATTAAGTATTTGTTATGACCGCAGGCAAAAAAAATCCGCAAAGGATTTTCAAGCCCGTTTAAAGACCGGATGTTATATGCAAATAACTAATAATTCAACCTCCTCTTCTGATATATTTTTCCATATAGATGGAAGAGAATCTTTCAGATATATTGAATCTCCTGATCTCAGTTCTTTTTCAACTGTATCTACCTTCACAGAGATACTTCCCTTAAGGACATGTATAAACTCCTCTTTTTTCTGATTCAGGAAATGTTTTTTCAATTCCGCCCCTGATTCAAT
>JAKAKQ010000155.1 GCA_021813425.1 Nitrospirota bacterium | reverse complement strand
TAATAAGTTTTCCGTTATACCGGGAATACGATATGACAATACCGACACAAACGGAGATTTTATAAGCCCGAGTCTCGGAGTTACATATGAGCTGACAGAAAATACATTAATAAGGGCTTATGTTGCAAGAGGATTCAGCATTCCAAGTCTGATAACTACTTATGGAGACAATATTTATATCATTCATAATTCCGGACTGAAGGTTGAAAAGGTCTGGTCATATCAGGCAGGCATTGAGACAGGTGCCTTAAAATACCTCTGGCTGAAATTATCTGCGTTCAGGCATGACATTGAAGATGGTCTCGTTCCGATTTTAGTGTCTGTCGATCCTGATACTAATATCCCGACCTCGCGGTTTGTCAACAGAGAAAAATTAAGAAGGCAGGGGTTTGAAGTGGAGACAAAATCTTTGCAGTTTTATAACATGACCCTTTCTGCCGCAGCAAGTTATGTCGAAACCGAGAACCGGCTGACAGGCGAGGAAATCAGGGATGTTCCTAAATATGCATATAATATCGGCCTGCATTACGATGACAAAAAATCTTTCAGAGCAGTCCTTCACGGCAACTATACATGGTGGAATTCCGAAGACTATCACCTGGCAAAATACAGTTCATTTATTTTTGACCTCAATATGATAAAAACCTTTTATAAGAAAGATGCAAAAGGACTGGAAGCGTTCCTTACGGCGCATAATATCTTTAATGGTTCGCAGTATTGGGACTTCTGGTATAAGAATCCTAAAAGATGGTTTGAGGCAGGGATAAGATACAAGTTTTAAAGGTTAAGGTCTCCTCCCGGCACAGATGTTGCACCTTTATAGGGTAGATTATGATTTTTGGCCTTGAAAAAGGGTGTTTAAGCGGGAAATAACGCAAACTGTGCGTTTAAGGACTCTAAACACCTCTTTGAGGTGGTGATTCCTGAAAGGAAGGAGGATGATGGCTATGAAAGGGCGTATCATTATTCTGAACAAGGGGATCGATAAAAAAGACATGTTGAATATGCCTTGTTGCCCGGGCGGAGCAGGAGCGGCCAAGAAGTAGAAAGGCCAGATTTTTTCGGTAATTCTAATCAGGGAGGGCTCAGACCCTCCTCTTTCTTTTACTCTTAACATGAAAGGACACACTTATGATCCTTTCCAAATACTGCAAGATATATCCTTATAAAGACCCTCCCGGTTCTCTCCTTCTGTTTTCTACTAAGAAAGCATCAACCATTGTCATACCTAAATCCATGCTTAAAGATATTAAAATATCCAATTCTTCTGCATCTCCCTTGGCAGATTCAAATCCCCCCTTCCCCCCTTTGTCAAAGGGGGGTGAGGGGGGATTTTTAGAAGAAAATCTGTCCGATGAAGAAAAAAACACCCTCATCGAACTCGGCTTTCTTGTTAATGATGCAGAGGAAGAAAAGAAAGAGATGCTGCATTTTATGGATGAGATAAATTCGATAAACAATATCTTCCGGGCCTATGTTGTCATGAACCTCGACTGCAACCTTGCATGTAAATACTGCTTTGAAGGGACAAGAAAGGGGAAGCATTACATGACAAAGGAAACGGCGGATGAGTTTGTGGATTTTATTAACAGTAAAATCCCCCTTTCTCCCCCTTTTCCAAAGGGGGATTTACGAGACAATGCAGCAACTATTAATCGCAATATTTTTCCCACTTTGTCAGAAGGAGATTTTCCAGAAGAGACAAGGAATATAACCAAAGTTTCAGATTCCCTCTATTTGTCGAAGAAGCCGTTTTCTCCCACTTTGGCAAAGGGAAACAAGATAGATTTCCCCACTTTGACAAAGGGGGGTGAGGGGGGATTTCTGGATGAAATCAAGCTCGTCTTTTACGGCGGGGAACCGCTTCTAAGCATAGACCTCATCATATATATCTCCGAAAGATTGAAGTCCCTTGCAGAAACCAAAGGTATCAAATACAGCTTCTCTTTTATAACCAACGGAACTCTTCTAACCCGTAATACCGTCGAAAAATTAAAACCGCTCGGATTAAAGGATGCAAGTGTTACACTCGACGGCCCCAGGCATATCCACGACCAATACAGACCTTTTAAAACAGGCAAGGGCAGCTTTGATGTAATTGTCAGGAATCTGAAAGACGTCTGTGAAATGATGGATGTCCAGATCGGAGGGAATTATACAAGGGAGAACTATCCCGAATTTCCCGGACTTCTTGATTTTTTGAAGGACAACGGTCTTACGCCTGATAAGGTTTCGGATGCAAGGTTCGACTTTGTTACAAACGAGAGCGAAGGCATCGCCCCGCCTGATTTCCATGAGGGCGTGATGAGTCTCAATGAGCCCTGGCTTTTTCATGCCAATCTCTTTTTAAGGGAAGAGATTTTAAAGAGGGGATACAGAGTTGACAGAATTACACCTGTGTCGTGCATGATGGAATATAAAGACCGTATGATAGTGAATTACGACGGCAGCATATATAAATGCCCCGGCATGATAGGCAGGGAAGTGTTTAAGGTCGGCGACATAAGGACAGGGATAAAGGATTACAGTATATCCCACAACCTCGACAACTGGAAGAACGAAGAATGCCTGAATTGCGCTTATCTGCCGTTGTGCTTTGGCGGGTGCAGGTATATGAAGCTCGTGCGTGACGGCAATATGGACGGTATCGACTGCAAGAGGCCATATTTTGATGCGACCCTTGAAACGCTGGTCAAACAGGACATAAAATACGGGTTGACCGCAGGGGAATAACAAATCTTTATAGAAATTTTACCTCTGTTTGGCTATCATATCTCATTGAGACTCTTTTATTATTACTCTGTTCCAAGTGGAGACGGATGATTAAAAAAATCCTTTTTCCATCAATATCTGTATTCCTTTTACTGTTGTTCTGTATCCCTTTTTCAGAGGCATATGAAATAACAGTCCTGAAAAGCTCTGATATCAAACCATATAATGACGCGTTGGCCGGGTTTAAAAGCGTCTGCGAATGCAACCTCAATGAATTAACCATTGGCGAAAGTAATCACGATGATTTGATGAGCAGGATTATTCAGCAAAAACCAGATGCTGTGCTTGCTGTTGGAATGGATGCGCTAAGGCATGCTGCCGAAATAAAGGACATCCCGGTTATTTATACAATGGTGCCGAATCCGTTTTCTGTTACATCAGACCGTAAGAACATATCCGGCGTTAGCATGTTCATATCGCCTGCGAGACAGCTCGATGCGATCCTTGAGATCTTTCCGAATTCAAAACGGATCGGCATTATATATGATCCTAAGAACATGCACCCCTCTGTGCATGAAGCGCAGAATGTCGCGCGGTCTAAAGGGTTCGAACTGGTTTTAAGGAAGGCTGCAAGGCCTGGCGAGGTGCCGGCCCTTATAGACAGTATGAAGGACAGGATAGATGTCCTCTGGATGCTGCCTGATACGACCGTAATAAATCCCGAGACAGTAAAGCTGATGCTCCTTTTTTCATTCCAGAACAGGGTACCTGTCTTCACCTTCTCAAAAAAATATGTGGAGATGGGCGCTGTTGCAGCGCTGAATATCGATCCTTTTGATCTTGGAGTCCAGGCCGGCGAGATAGCAAAGAAGCTTTTTCTTGAAAAAAATGTCAGAACACCCATCAGGGTCGATGCAAGAAAAACCGTCCTGATAATCAACAAAAAGATTGCGGGTAAAATGGGAGTAAAAATCAGAGAAGATGTACTTAAGAGGGCAGAGAATGTTGACTGATAACTTTAAAGACAGTTTCGGTTTCAGGGTATTCAGGACATTTACTTTATTTATTTTATCTGTATCGCTGGTCTTTACAATCTTTTCCGTCTATTATCAGAACAGGGAGGCAAAGGAACGTATTTTAAAGGAAGGTGAGATGATCGCAGGTCTTCTGGCCCAGAGCTCAAGGACAGGGGTCTTTGCAGAAAACAGCGATCTGTTAAGAGACGCTGTCCAGGGGATCATGAACCAGAAAAGCGTCCTTGCGGTTTCGATATATTCTGAAGACAACAGGACACTGTACAGCGCGCTGAATGAGAAGGCTGAAGACAAAAAAATATATATGTCAGGTTCTGTCGATAAAGAGGTCGTCTCAAGACTCGGCAAGGGGAGTCTGCTTGAGGTCATGGAAGGCAAAAACACTATTGAGTTCCTGTCTCCGGTGATCCTTGAGTCGATTAATCCTGAAGAGGCGTTCTATCTCGATAACGTAACCCCCGGCAAAAAGACGAATGTCATCGGATATGTGAGAGTTGCGATAGGAAAAGATATTCTCAGGAATGAAATAAAGTCCATTGTGTTCAAAAATGTCCTGATCGCCATGGTCTTCCTTCTGTCGGGGACAATCATAATCTACATAGGAATAAGGAGGGTCACAAGACCTCTTACAAGTCTGACCGAGGCCGTCAGAAAACTCGGCATGGGAGAGTCCGTTGAAAATGTGCCTGTTGAGTCATCAGATGAGATAGGAAAGCTTGCAATCACATTTAATAATATGTCGGACAGCCTGAAAAAGAGGGACGAAGAAAAACAGCAGCTCGAAGAGAAACTGAGGCAATCACAGAAGATTGAAGCTGTCGGGACCCTGGCCAGAGGAATAGCGCATGACTTCAATAACATACTTGCGACTATCAGGGGGTCTGTCTATATACTGGAGAAGAAAATTGATAAAGACAGTCCTGTGAAAAAGTATGCCGAACAGATACATAGTTCCATAGGTAAGGCAAAAAACCTGATACAGGGACTTCTTACCTTCAGCAGGACGCAGACAATGCGCCCTGTCCCTCTGGACGTCAACATGCATATCAGGAGATTAAAACCGATGCTTGAAAACATCGCAGGTGAGTATGTTCAGGTAAAGACCTATCTGCTTGAAGATGCCTGTACTATAATGGCTGATGTAGTACAGATGGACCAGGTCCTGATTAATCTGTGCGTAAATGCAAGGGATGCCATGCCTGACGGAGGGATACTGACCATCGCTACAAAAAGAATAGAAGCTAAGAAGATAAGAGGTTCAGAAGATGAGATAAAGAACTTTACTTCTCAACTTCTTAACTTCCCAGCTTCTTCTGATTTCGTCGAGATATCTGTTGCCGATACTGGCACAGGAATGGACAGTGAGATAAAAGAGAGGATATTCGAACCGTTTTTTACGACAAAAGAAGTCGGCAAGGGCACAGGCCTCGGGCTTTCCATTGTTTACGGTATAGTAAAACAGCATAAGGGGCATATTGATCTGAATTCAGAAAAGGGCGAAGGAACGGTATTCAGGGTATATTTGCCGCTGATGGGAAAAAATCTGCAGGACAAAGAGAATATATGAGCATAGACCTAAATGTTGCACAAAAATTCTCTTTATCGTCATTGCCCGACTCGATCGGGCAATCCAGAGAAACAAACTGGATACCCCGGTCAAGAGTATGACAAACAGGAACCAACTTTTAGTGAACTTTAATATTTGTATGATAATATGGCTTAAATGCTCTTGTATCAGCCATTTGGAGATAATTAGTGTCAGTTGCGGAAGCTGTTATTTGTCACCCTGAACCCTTCGCTTTTTGTCATTCTGAAGGAGTGAAGCGACTGAAGAATCCCGCTCAGGACAGGCTCCATGAAGGGTCTCGCAACACATTGAGCGCATGAGATTCTTTGCGGAGTTTATCCTGAGTGAGAAAATGAGATTCTTCACTCTGTTCAGAATGACAAACGAAGGGCTCAGAATGACATTTAGTGTTTTAAGTGTTATCCGCAACAGAAACTTATTAACAGAAATGTTTTTGCGACTCTAAGGTAAAGACAAAAGAGAGGGGTCCGAATAGATGAAAAAAGTGTTAATTGTGGATGACGATGCAGATGTGAGGAACATAGTCAGTGACGTTCTGAAAGAAGAAGGCTATTCCACTACTGAAGCGGCAGATGGATTGAAGGCGATAAAAATGTTCAGGACAGATACCCCTGATGCAGTGATCCTCGATATGAAAATGCCTTATATGAACGGTATCGAGACAATGCGTGAATTCAAAAAAATTGATAGGCGTGTCCCTGTTATTATCCTCACAGCCCACGGTGATATACCCACCGCAGTTGAGGCCATAAAGTGCGGGGCATATGATTTTACTGTCAAGCCGCCCGACTTTGACAGGCTCCTGATTATCCTTGAAAGGGCGATCGAGAGACGTCAGATGGAGGTCGAGGTCGAAAAGATAAACACAGCTCTTGATCTTTCTCTTGAAAACCTATTTGGGAAGAGCGCTGCCATAAAAATAGTGATAGAGCAGATAAAGCAGGTTTCCGGGACAGACTTTTCTGTAATTATCCAGGGCGAGACAGGCACAGGAAAATCAGTTGTTTCCAGCACTATACATAACATGAGCAAAAGGGCGGACAGGCCTTTCGTGAGTGTTGACATCGGGTTGATACCCGACATCCTTGTTGAAAGCGAGCTCTTTGGTTATAAAAGAGGGGCCTTTACAGGCGCGCAGAGAGATAAAACAGGGTATTTTGAGACCGCCGATGGTGGGACTGTGTTCATCGATGAATTGGAGAATATGTCCGCCCATGTGCAGGGGAAGCTCCTGAGCTTTATCGAGAAAAAAAAGATATATCCGCTCGGCGGCACCAGCCCTGTTGATGTCGATGTCCGCATAATCGCAGCATCAAACAAGGACATCAGGGACAGCGTTATCAGAAAAGAGTTCAGGGAAGACCTGTTTTACCGTTTAAATGAATTTATTATTGTGCTACCTCCTTTAAGGGACAGGATTGAAGATATACCCTTCTTTGCAAAAAAATTTATTTTTGAGGCCTGTTCAGAGCTGAATAAACAGATAAAGGAAATAACCGTTGAGGCTGTTGATGTCTTAATGAAGTATATGTGGCCTGGGAACCTGAGGGAGCTTAAAAATGTTATAAGAAAGGCTGTTCTTTTAACCGGCAGTGATACTATAGCCCTGGAATGTGTAGAGGGCCTGCTTCGGGAACAGTTGATGAATAAACCCGCTGTTCCCCTGTCAACCTTGAAAGATGCGCTGAAGGAGATGGAGAAAAAAATGATCATAGAGACCCTGACAAGGACCGGAGGGAACAAGGCAAAGGCTGCTGAATTGCTTGATATAAGTTATAACAATATATTAAACAAGATTAAAGAATACGACATTAGATAAAATCTGTGGGGTCACCGCATTTAATTCCCCCTTAAGAAAGGGGGATAAAGATGGCTGTTGTATGGAATTTAAGCTTGAAAGCAAGTCACAACCCCCTCCAGCAATTCCCGGTGAATAAAGGACGAGATTGCTTCAGGATAAGGCCCTTCGCAATGACGGATTACGAAATTTTCATTTGTCATTGCGAGCGGAGCGCGGCAATCTCAAGGGTTTACAAGTTCGCTGAGAATTGCACAACCCCCTCCGCCCCCTTTATTAAGGGGGAATTTTTCCGAAGAAGGATTCCCGACAAGCGGGAATGACAGTAAACGTAACGATTCAATTTCTTTGATACCCTGGGATCTTTGCCGCGGGGTTGTTTATTCCGATGAATATGCAAAGTTTGGATAGTATATCCAAACTTTGCATATTTTTTATCCCTGCAGATAATCCGCTGATATTTAAAAACCCTTATAAAACAAACAGTTTTCATCTCAAGACTTCCTGGCATCAACATTGCAAATATAAATACCAGGTTTAGGATATATCAATGAAAAAAATATTAATAATTGACGATGAGGCTACAATCCGGCTGGTATTTTCACACATACTGAGCAATGAGAGCACAGCAGTAATTACCTGCAAAAATGCAAGAGAGGCAAAAGAGGCGCTTTCACGTCATACATTCGATCTTGTCATATCCGATATAAGGCTTGGTGGTACAAGGAGCATAGAGGGACTGGAGCTCCTCAGCCATATAAATAATACGGCGCCCGGGACAAAAGTGATAATCATGACCGGCTACGGTTCAGAAGAGATGAAAGAGGATGCTTACAGGAGAGGGGCGTTTCATTATTATGAAAAACCTATTGATATGAACCACCTGGTCTCGAAGGTCAAGGCCCTTGGCATAGACATATCCTCTACTGAAAGCGGACTTCATAGAGAATATCTGAATTCATAAAAAGGACAGGGATCTGTTGGAATGAAAAAATTATATGAATGAAACCGGAGGCGTTGAAAATATCTTCGGTGTTGAAAATAGTAAAGGGGGACACGAAATTCTTTTTTCTATCATAGACCATCTGCCTGCCTTTTTATATCTTCAGGAAAAAGATTACTCGATCAGGCTGGCCAACCGTTATTTCATTGAACGTTTCGGCGACCACAGGGACAAGACCTGCTATCAGATCTTCCACAGAAGTGAAAAACCCTGTGAGAAATGTCCGACATCCTGGGTCTTTAATACAAAGATCCCTTATAAACACGAATGGAAAACGCCGGATGGGGATATATATCAGATTTATGACCGCCCTTTTACCGATAATCAGGGCAATGAACTTGTAATGAAATTGGGTGTCGACATTACCGGCCGCAAAAAGATCGAGGAGGAAAATATCAGGCTCAGAAACCTTGAATCGATCGGCATACTCACGGGAGGCATCGCACATGATTTCAATAATATCCTTACCTCGATCCTGGGGAATATATCCCTGGCAAAAATGATCTCTCATCAGGAAGGCAGGATATCCACCCTGCTTTCAGAAGCGGAAAAATCATCCCTGCAGGCAAGGGATCTGATCCTGCGGCTTATCGCGTTTGCCGACGGCAGCAGGCCTTATAAAACAAAAGTCCCGATAAAGGGGTTATTAAAGGAAATGACAGAATTTACATTGGACAATTCCAACATCAGACCTGAATTTTCCTTTTCAGACAACCTGTGGCCTGTTGATGCTGATGTAGAACAGATCAGTCAGGTAATCTGCAACCTGGCAATTAACGCGCGCGAGTCCCTGCCAAATGGCGGGACGATCAGGATAGGGGCTGAAAATCATGTTGTAAGACCTGAACACGTCATCCCTCTGAATGCCGGAAGATATATAAGAATATATTTTAAAGACCATGGGGCCGGTATAAAGAAAGAGCATATTCCAAAGATCTTCGATCCTTATTTTACGACTAAAAACATGGGTCATCAGAAGGGGACCGGACTCGGACTCGCTGTCTGTCATTCCATAATCAAAAAACATGGCGGATATATTACAGCAGAATCCGAAGAAGGGGCCGGCACCACCTTTTATATCTATCTGCCGGCTTTTTCAGGCGGAGTTGTTAAATAAATGCGGGAAAGGCAATGAATTTGAGAGATATTTTACCTAAGGAAGAAATGTACAGGTTGTTTGATGGTGGTATTACTTTTGAGGAATATACCTTTAAGGATATCGACTCTATTAAGGAGATGAAAGCGCATATCCTTTTCGGTTTGACAATGTATGTCTGGAACCGGATCGTCCGTTTTAATTTAGTCGAGGTCGATCCTTCGGCTGTGACTGATTATATTGAGCGGAAGGACCCGGATATTTACAGGAAGGCATCCAGTATTTTAGGAGCTGATATTATCAAGGATCTGTATTATGTCAAAGGTCAAATCGAAGGCGCTTCGAATGACAGCATGACGGTCTCTGAACTGCTGGCCGCACGTATATATCCCAACAACCTGCATCTTGCCGATATCAGCTTCATATTGCCTGAGAAGACCCCATCAAAGGGAGATTATAATGATCCGGACCTTCAACATGAATACCTGCTTTACAAATTGATCGATAATGCCGTCAGATATGGAAAATCCAAGGGATGCAACTATCTGATGCTCACACTGAAGTCATCGCATTATGTAAAAATATTTTCAAAATGCGGTTTTATGCTGGAAGACCCTTTGACCGAGACAAAGTCAGTGGAGCTTGGCATGGGTATTCCGATGCTGAAACTGATATAGGTTTGAAGAGGGGATATGAAGCCATGATAAAGACAGATGAAGTTTCTGAAAAGATCTGTTACACGGTACTG
>JAKAKQ010000345.1 GCA_021813425.1 Nitrospirota bacterium | reverse complement strand
AAATCTCTGATATGATATTGAGACTTCTGTCGAGGGGTAATCCTGCGCCTAAAAGTGCGGAAAGTTCGGTTGTAAATGTGATGATGTCATTCTTTGACGATTTTGATATGAGTCTCTTTTTCAGTCCTTCACCCGGGGTTTCGATTTTCAAAGGGATGACGCCAGAATTCTTCAGCCTGTCGGCTGCGGATTTTTCATCCGCAGCCTCTATAACGCCTTCAACAATCGCACCGTCAGGGGTGGTAGCCCTGTATGAGAAGATAGCCACCTATGCCTCCTGTGTTACCCTAAGTACCTCGTTAAGGGTTGTTATGCCTGCCTTTATCTTTTCAGCGCCATCCTCCAGAAGTGTTCTCATGCCGTGTTGACGCGCCAGGTTCCTCATCTGATTGGCATCCGCATTTTTCATGATCATCCTGCGCAGGTCATCGTCTATTACAAGCAGTTCGAATATCCCGGACCGGCCGTAATAGCCGGTAAAGGCGCATTTTTCGCATCCCTTTCCGCTGAAAAGTGTTATATCTCCGGGGATCCCGATCTTGAGCAATTCTCCTTTGCCTGCAATCGAGGTGTCAATTTCTTTACAGACAGGACAGATGACCCTGACGAGTCTTTGTGCAAGTATTCCCCTTACAGTCGAGGAGAGAAGAAAATTTTCGACTCCCATATCAAGGAGTCTTGTTACCGCACTCGGCGCGTCATTAGTGTGCAGGGTCGAAAATACGACATGTCCTGTAAGCGCCGACTGTATGGCTATCTCGGCAGTCTCAAGGTCCCTGATCTCTCCGATCATTATAATATCGGGGTCCTGCCTGACTATATGTCGCAGAGTGTTTGTAAAATTCAGCCCGATCTGGGGTTTTACCTGTATCTGGTTTACTCCTTTAAGCTGGTATTCTATCGGGTCCTCAACAGTAATTATCTTCTTATCGGGTGAATTTATCTTGTCAAGCGCGCCATAGAGTGTTGTTGTCTTTCCGCTTCCGGTAGGACCTGTGACAAGTATAATGCCATTCGGTTTTTCCAAAAGCCCGCTGAATTCTGAAAGCGTCTTTATGGGGAATCCCAGCCGGTTAAGGTCTATTACTATCCCTTCCTTATGAAGTATCCTCATGACTACGCTTTCTCCGTAGAGCACGGGGATTGTGGATACCCTGAGGTCAACCTCTCTTTCGCCGATCTTCAGCCGTATACGGCCGTCCTGCGGCAGCCTCCTTTCGGCTATATTGAGTTTGGCCATTATCTTAACTCTTGATATAATTGCCGCCTGAAGTTTCTTCGGAGTGGTCTCAGTTTCGTGCAATATCCCGTCTATGCGGTATCTGACCTTTAATTCGTCTTCAAAAGGCTCTATATGTATATCGCTTGCCCTGCTCTCGATAGCCCTTGTTATGAAAAGGTTGACAAGCCTTATGATCGGGGCCTCCGAAGCAAGGTCTTTGAGATGACCGATATCCTCTTCCTCTTCCCTGATGAATTCAATGCCCTTTTCCCCCATATCCTCTATGATCCTGTTTATATCCTGTGATTCCTGTCCGTAGAATTTTGATATGTATTCGTCCAGTTCTCTTCTGTCGGCTGTATATACAAGGACGTCGGAAGAAGTTGCCACTTTGAGTGCATCGATAGTCGCCCTGTCTTCCGGGTTTGCCATCGCTACCTTCAGTTTATTGTGCTTAAGTTCCAGGGGAACAACCATATTTTCACGGATAAAACGTGTGGATATGCTGTTAAGGACAAAAGGCACTTTCGGCAGGTCTTCACTACCGATGTGTTGTCTGTTTAGAGAGGAAGCAGCGTCTGAATCAGTCATGAAAAATTATAGCATAAGGGTCGGCCTTTTTACCAAGACAGGGATTTTGTATCTGGAGGTGGCAGAAGTGCATTTTAAGTTAATATCAAAATTGCTGTATAATATCTGATAAAAGCGCACCCTTACAGGAACAGATTATATCATGACGAGCATTATCATCCCTACATTGAATGCCGAAAGACTAATGCCAGGACTCTTGAAGGCATTGAAGTCCCAGACATCTGCCTGCGAGATAGTTGTCGTCGACTCCTCGTCTTCAGACGATACGGTCAGGATTGCCGAGTCGCACGGCGTAAAGGTATTGAGCATTAAGAGACATGAATTTGACCATGGGGGAACAAGGAACCTTGGAGTAAATGCATCTTCAGGAGATATATTGATATTTCTGACTCAGGATGCCCTGCCGGTTGACGAATATATGGTAGAGAACCTTATCAGGCCGTTGCAGGATCCCGGTATCGCCCTTTCATATGGAAGGCAGATTGCTGAAGATGATTCCACGCCTCTGGAGCGTTTTGCGAGGACATTCAATTATCCTGAGAAACCGATAATCAAAGGGAAAGAGGATATACCGCTTTACGGTATCAAGACGTTTTTCTGTTCAAATGTCTGTTCATCTGTCAGGAGAAAAGATTTCAGGGAAATAGGCGGATTCCCTGAGAACATTATTATGAACGAAGATATGATACTTGCTGCGAAATTTATTCTTAAGGGATGCAGGGTGGCATACGAACCATCTGCAGCTGTTTATCATTCCCATAATTATTCCATTATTGAGCAGTTCAGAAGGTATTTCGACATCGGGGTTTCACTCGGCAGGAACAGATGGATTCTTGAATCTGCGAAAATGGAGGGAGAGGGGATCAGATATTTAAAAGAACAGACTACCTATCTCTTAAGATCAGGAAAATTGTGCTGGATACCTTACAGCTATATAGAGGGGCTTGCTAAATATTCTGCGCTTCGATTAGGATTTCTTGAAGGCGGATTGCCTTTTTCATTAAAAATTCGCCTGAGCATGCATAGGCATTTCTGGAAGGCTTGAATGAAATTAGCCGTTTCATGGAATCGTTCCGGACAGCAGTGATTTCTCATGAAAAAAAACAGAAAAAAGACCGCTTCGATATCCGTAACAACTAAGGACGAGACCGCAGGGAAGGGAAAGATAAAGCATTTATGGATCATCGCCTTTCTCTGTATTTCAGTTCTTCTGGTTTATTTGCCGTCTCTTAAAGGCACGTGGGCTCTGGATGACAGCGCTATCGGACAATCTGCAAGCGTCGAAAACATACTCGATCTCCGCCTCGGATATCGAAAGATTGCATTCATTTCTTTTCTCTTGAACAGATGGATTAACCCGCTTGATCCTGTTAATTACAGGGTAATGAATATTATCATCCATTCGGTCAACTCGGTTTTAGTCTACCTGATAGCTTTTCTGACCCTGAGATTGCCTGGGTGGAAAGAAAAGTATGGTGATTACAGTTTACCGGTCGCGCTGATTAGCAGTGTGGTTTTTGCCCTTCATCCTATAAACATAAACGCCGTTGCCTATATCGTTCAGAGAATGGCATCGCTGGCGGCGATGTTTGTGCTCTTATCGTTATTGAGTTACATGTTCGCAAGGGTTTCAACCAGCGGAATTAAAGCAACGGTCTTTTATATATTAACGATAATATTTATGATCTTGGGGATATTCTCAAAGGAAAATGCAGTAATGGCCATACCGTTAATACTTTTGTATGATTATGTTTTTCTTGTTAGGCATGGCAGAGACCGCTTTTCAAAAAAATTGATTACCGGAATATCAATCGGACTGATCACCTTCGGGACTTCTGCTATGATCCTCGGATTTCATAAAACTATTTCGGATGTCTTCGGTACATTCGCAAAATTTAACCAGCCCATCCAGCAGCATGGCTGGACAGCAGTTGATGTTTACTGGACACCGGTTCAGCATATACTGACAGAATTCAGGGTTATAGGCAGGTATATCTTTCTGGTGCTGATGCCGGTGCCTAAGTTTCTGGTCTTTGACTGGTGGGGTTTTTCCATTTCAAACGGCCTTACGGATCCGATGTCTACAATCGTTTCGATGATAATTATTGCCGGTGTATTGTCCTTCTCTCTCTTTAAGATCAGGAAACTCCCTTTCCTTTCCTTCGGCATCCTCTGGTATTTTATCGCCCTGTCCCTTGAGAGTTTTATTGCGGTCGGATCGGATCTTTACTTTGAGCACAGAAATTATCTTCCTGTAGCCGGATTGTTTATAGGTATAACAGCACAGATAATGACCTTTTTTAAAGAAGAGGTTTTTAAAGGGAAATTTGTTTTGAGTATAGTCATTCTGTTGTCTGTAATACTCAGTTCTCTTACATTCTATCGGAACCTTGTATGGAAAGATTCTATAACCTTATGGAAGGACACAGTTGACAAGGCGCCGGAGAATCTGAGGGCGGTTATAGCACTTGGAAACGCTTATCTCAGATTATCCGATCTCAGCTCCGCGAGAAATTACTACGAGAATGCAGTGAAGGTCAGCGCATCGGCCGTCAGGCCGGAGATGTTCCATAACGCTTCATACAGTCTCGGGATGTTGTACCTTTTCGAAGGGGATCTCGAAAAAGCAAAGAAAGTGATAGATTTGATGGACGAAAAAATAGAGGGTTCTTATGCGATTGGCATCATAAAAGGTTTTTACAGTTCTCTGGAAGGCGATCAGGACGGGGCCATCGAAAAATATAATAATGTTCTGCCAAAGGCTTCGAGTTTGGACAGGGTTATAGTATATACACTTTTGGGAGATGCATACCGGAAAAAAGAATTTCCGGAGAAGGCATTGGAGAGCTATAAAACGGCTGTGGAGATTGACCCGTCGTTTTCCGCAGCATATTACGGCATTGGGGTTGCTAATTTAAGCATGAGAAATCCCGGAGAGGCTATCTCTAATTTTGAAAAGACATTGGCACTTGATCCCAACAATGTACTTGCCCTGGCTGACATGGCAGATATCCTGTTGATTAAGAAGGAACCTCCTGAAAAGATAATCCCATATGCAGAAAGGGCTGTCTCGAAAAACCCACCTTTTTATCAGCCATATCTTACAATGGCAAACATATTGATAGTGATGGGAAAGGAAGAGGATGCAGAAGGTTTTTACAGGAAGGCCAAAGAACACGGTGTTAAGGATTACATGATAGTTTTCAGTAAGGCCAGGTCATATTATATGAAAGGGGACGGGAAGAAGGCCGAAATATTCCTGAAAGAGCTTGCTTTGATGAAAAACATACCTGAAAAAATAAGAAATGCGGCAAATAACAGTCTGAAATAAATATAGTCCTGTAATTGTCAGGACCGCAAGAACGACCTTCAACGGTCTTTAACCACTCTTCATCGGTTCTTTTATATAATCTCGCAATTGTTTATACTATAAAACGTGCAGATTATGATGAAGATAATCGAAATCACCAGGCCTTACTGGAAAAGGCTTTTTTGGGGCATGGTCCTGGGCCTCATGGTCTCCGGTATAACAGGCGCGATAGCATGGCTGGCCAAGCATATTGTCGATACGGTCCTTGTAGATAAGAAATATGAATATTTCAAACTGATTGCACTGGGCATATTTGTACTCTTTACGTTCAAAGGCCTGTTGCAGTTCGGTTATGCCTATCTCATGAAATCATCCGCAATGAAGCTTGTAAGAGATACACAGAACAAGCTGCATAACCATATCCTGTATATCCCGGTCAGCTATTTTCATCAGGAATCGTCCGGCATCGTAATGTCAAGGGTAATAAACGATGTGAGGGTGCTCAGCAGTCTTTTTACTGAAGTGATTCAGACGGCTATTGTTCAGTTACCCACAGTAATTATTCTTCTGGGGGTTGCATTTTACAGGAAATGGGACCTGACACTCATTACCCTCCTGCTTTTCCCTTTTATCGCACACAGCACGAAAAAATTCGGCAGGGGAGTAAAGAAAAGGAGCATGGAGGTCCAGAAGAAATTATCCTATCTTACGCACAGGCTCAGCGAGACCATAATCGGGGCAAAGGTGATAAAGGTTTTTAACAGGGAGGCCTACAGGGGAAAGAAGTTCACAGAAGAGAACCAGAGGTTTTACAGGGAGAATATGAAGGTTGTAAGGCTCAAAGAGGCCACAAAACTCCTTATAGATGTGATAACAGGCGTAGCGATAGGGCTTATACTGTGGTACGGGGGCAGTCAGGTTATGAACGGTGCGATGACTTCAGGGGATTTTGCATCTTTCCTTGCAGCAACATATATGATATTTGCGCCTGTAAAAAAGCTGGGTGAGGCATATACATTTCTGCAGGAGATAAAATCTGCTATCGAAAGGATAGAGACAGTCCTGCATACAGAACCGGAACATGCCGGCAGAATAGAAATACGTGATATAAAAGAGGGTATAAGATACGAGGATGTTTCATTTGCATATGCATCCAACAATACGCCTGTTCTAAAAAATATAAATCTTGATATAAGGGCGGGCGAGGTTATAGCAATTGTAGGCCCCAGCGGTGCAGGCAAGACAACGGTTGCCGATCTCCTCCCGAGATTTTACGATCCGACAGAGGGCAGCATCAAGATTGACGGCATAGATATAAAGGAGATCGAACTCAAATCCCTGAGAAACCTGATAGGGATTGTGAGCCAGGATATTATCCTTTTCAACGATACAGTGACGGAGAATATTGCCTTCGGAAACCAGCAGGCAACACCTGATGAAGTTAAAAAGGCCGCCGGCATGGCTTATGTCACCGAGTTCATAGAAAAACTGCCTGACGGTTACAATACGGTTATCGGAGAAAGGGGGCTGAAGCTCTCAGGAGGACAGAGGCAGCGGATAGCGATAGCAAGGGCGATCCTTAAGAATCCACCTTTGCTAATCCTTGATGAGGCCACATCTTCTCTTGATACAGTCTCAGAAGCATTAGTCCAGAAGGCCCTTGAAGGGCTTATGGAAAACAGGACGACACTCGTTATTGCCCACAGACTTTCGACAATAAAAAACGCCGACAGGATAGTAGTTCTCGAAAACGGAAAAATAAGCGACATCGGGACACATGAGGAACTTATTTCCAGAGGCGACACATATTCAAGGCTCTGCAGCGGCCTGATTATTTAGTTAAGAGCCTGTTGCACAAATAGCATTTGGATACAAAATGTCATTCTGAGTGCAGCGAAGAATCTCGTTTTATCAATATGTTGAGAGACCCTTCACGGAGCCAGTCCTGAGCGAGATTCTTCAGTCGCTTCACTCCTTTAGAATGACAAAAAGCGAAGGGCTCAGGGTGACAGAAATCAGGTTTGTGCAACAGGCTCTTAAACAATTTATTTTTTTGCAGCCTGGCTGAGAATCAGGTCGAAGACCCTGTGAGTTTCTTCTATATGCCTTTCCCAGGTATAATTCTCTGCAGTCCTCGCAGCGTTTTCTCCCATTCTTTTACGGATATCAGCATCGTTTAATTTCATGATTAAATTTGCGAGGCCGTCGGAGTCTTTCCAGTCATCGAGTATAAAACCGTTTTCACCGGTATTTATCAATTCTGAAGCCCCGTTGGTTTTAGTTGTTATTACAGGCATCCCGCAGGCCATCGCCTCGATACAGACATTTGAGAACGGTTCGTACCTGCTCGGGAGTATAAAGATATCAGCCATGCCGTAATATTTTTCCACATCCTTAACGCGGCCGGTGAAGATGAGATTATCAGGATTTATTTTTTTGGTTTTTGCGAGATGAATATATCGGGAATCCTTTCCCCTGCCGACTATTACAACCTTGATCTTCTCTATCCCTGAGTTTGCTGCCGCCTCAATGATTGTTGACAACCCCTTTCTTTCCCAGTTATTTGCCATGAATAATAAAACAAGTTCGTCACCTATCCGGTATTTTTCTCTCATAACCTTTCTGTGTTTTTGCGCATCAGGGTTAAACAGAGTGCGGTCTACACCATTATATATGACCTTTATCCTTTCATCGGATATAAAGAAGTATTCCTTTATCTGGTCTTTTATAAGGATTGAATTTGTGATGAAGAACCTGCAATTTTTCCCCCTGAATATGCGGTTTTCAAGGAAGACCATGGCAAGATGCACAAGTGAGGTCAGATATTTCGACCATCTAAGGATAATATTGGGGTATTGAACCTTCATCCAGTGCTGATGAATCCCGTCACCGACCCTGTAGATATCAACAGGATAAACCTGACAAAGACTGTAGACAAGATCGAAGTTCTCACTTCCCAACATGTTTTTTATTTTTTTCTGAAATGATATCAGCCTCAACGGAGAAAGCCATTTGATCGTCTTTATCCGATGAATATGCGTCCCTTCCATTTCTGTTTCGGAATAGCGGGTATAGATATGGACATCGTGCCCGCTGGCTGCTAATTTTTTGCTTAAGTTTACAGAGACCATCTCGGCCCCGCCCAAACTGTATGAGACCTGTTTTGTAACCAGGGCTATTTTCATGAACTGTTTTTTCTCCTTCTCAGGAGTTTTGCATCATGCCTCGCAATCCTCTTTGCCTTTGCAATGATCTTTTTTATCAGCCCTTTTTCATATCCGTTTAGATTGTCTTTTCCAAAATATGAATGCGCAAACCTTATGAAATCGGTCCTGGAAAGAATCCCAAGCCTCCCTGCGGAATAGCAAAGCTGGGCAAGGTCTTTAATCCTGTCACGAGTGCTTATAGTCCTGCTCCTGTGTATCCTCTGGAGGTCGACAATGAATATTTTTTCGTCAGCCTGCCTGATTAAAAGGTGACCCAGATAGAAATCCTGATGATTCAGTCCTTTATTGTGAAAATCCCTTGCAAGTGTTGCCAGTTTATTTATTAAAGACCTTTTCTCGATAACCTTCTCCCTGCTTAGAGGAGGGGAAAAACGTCCGGGCAGATAGGTTTCAAGTTTTTCTGTATCATATATGCTTTCTGACAGAGTCAGGGAGTAATAGGGAATCCCAAACCTTTCTCTCGATCCAAAGACAACAGGTATCATGGTGCAGAAACCGAGACTGTCAAGGAGAAGCATGTTTTCCCATTCGTTCCTGGCATCTTCCTTTTTTGACCATGGGAGGATTGATTTAATCATCTCTTTCCCCGGACGGAAATGCTGTTTCAGATAAAAGGTCCTTGTTATAATGCCTTCTTCCAAATCTATTCTGACTACAGAGCGGGACTTTTTTTCTTTAACAGGGATTCCGCCTTTGAATTTCATAAGGCTGTCAAGATCGGAAAGGTTGTTCTTTTCAAGAAGTCCGATATAATCTTTATTTATAAGCAGGCCGTTATGCTTGATGAACGAGTACAAATCAGTCTACCTTGAACTTCCTTCGTCCTTTTTTCTCCCAGTCATCTATAGCCCTTTTCTTAATACCGGCAGGATCAATTTTGACCTTTAATTCGTCTGAGAGTTGTGACATATATACCGGAAAGAATTGAGTATCGACCCATTCCTCAGCGCCGAGTTCAAGACCATAGCGATAGAACCTCACAAGGTCCTTGATTACGCCTTTAAAATTTATTTTTTCATGGAGTCGTGACTGGTCCAGATCTATGATAAAAGGTCTCCATTCACCTGCGTCTTTCTGAATCAGGATATTAGACCATTTCAGGTCCCCATGTACTGCACCTGACATATGCAATTCAGAGACGGCTTTTCCCACGATATCCGCAATCACTTCCGGTTCACTGAACAATCCCCGCTTGTACATATTCCCGAGATTATCAGCATTGTTTATCACAGTCGAAATATAAAAGGAATGCCTGTTTTTGAGAGACGGTCTGATATAGGCTATCGGCATTGGAACGGGCAGTCCCTTTTTAAAAAGAACCAGATTAATATCCCATAGACGTTTTGCCCTGCCACCGGATATAAACTTCAGCAGGAAGCTGAAAAGGCCTTTATAGTTGAATCTTTTGACAAATAGGTCGTTGGGGAGACCAAAGGCATCTCCTTTTAATATGCCCGATGTGGACGACAAATCATGTTTTCTGACAGTAAACAAGTTGCCGCCATTAATATTTGGATTCAGGTTATCGGGCAAATTTGAAAGGCAACCTGACAAAAGGGCCTGTTGCTTAAAGATCATTAACGTTTCAATCCTCATCTATTTTATGAGATTATGAAAATATTATTTGATTTGCATATAAGGCAATATGTTTTGGGTTTATTATATACTATGTGGAGTTTGTTTATAAATTACCACTCCTCCCCCTCCTAAAATAGTAGGGGAGCTTAGAAATATTCTGTTTTAATAACTCCCCTCCTTAGTTAAGGAGGGGTAAAGGGGTGGTTTGTAAGCTTCCTTATGAACAAGACACAGAAAGAC
>JAKAKQ010000169.1 GCA_021813425.1 Nitrospirota bacterium | reverse complement strand
CAAGACCGTTGCGGCATTGAACGAGGCCATCACCAGTAAGAAGGATTGGTGGACCGCAGGGGGAACTCCGTTCTATGTGGGAGAGGAGGCATTCGCACGCAGATACTCGCTTCGTCCCGGAACTACTGAAGCTGCAGATCTCGGACAGCTTAAAAAGGAGGATATCGAAGCACTTGGGCTGAAAGTTGTAGAGGTGAAAACCCCATCGCAGATCATTCCGGGAGCATACTTTACGGGGAACATTGAGCGAGTCACGACGTACGAAAAGGTGCCGCCGTCTCTTCTCATCAAACGTGGTGAAAAGCCTGAGCCGGACGATTTCAGGGGTGAACAAGGGCTTTTCTTCAACGTGAAAGGGAAAGGACTGGTGGTTATTTCCGGATGTGCCCATGCCGGCATCGTGAACACCGTCAAGCATGCGCAAAAAGTTTCCGGGACAGACAAGGTTCATGCGGTAATGGGCGGTTTTCATCTCGCCAATGCGAAGCCTGAGATCATTCAGAATACAGTGGCTGATATCAAGGCAATGAAACCTGATTACATCGTCCCTATGCATTGCACCGGATTTGAAACAATGGTAGCTTTCGCAAAGGAAATGCCCAACGAATTCACTATTAATACAGCGGGTACGCGGTACACATTTGGAGCGTAAGCGAAGTAAGGGATACGGTAACGGGGCTTAAAAGGAGGGTAAGCTTGCGAAGGTGCTTCCCCTCTGCGGCAGAATAAACCGCTCAAAACGAATCCTGTCTCCTGAACCTGTAACAAAATATTGCTTTTTCAGCTTTTGTTAACGTATTCTAAAAAGAAAGGCTTTTCAGAAATATTGTGATTTTTGAGAGTAGAAAATAAGGAGGTTATTGTGATAACAATATCAGATGTAGCAGCTGAAAAGGCAAAAGCGGTTCTGACTGCTGAGGGGAAGGCAAACTGGGGTCTTCGCATCTACACAGCAGAGGGTGGTTGTTGCGGCCCATCCTATGGAATGGATATAGATGAGAAACCTGCTGAAGGCGATGAGGTTATAGAGAAGAACGGGCTCAAGGTTTTTGTGGATAAGAACACATCCAAAAAACTTGATGGTATGAGTATTGATTTTATCGATGACGGGGTAAGACAGGGATTTATTCTCACAGGAGGCCAGGCGCCGTCATGCAGCACAGGCTGCAGCAGCTGCGAATAATTTTCGTATGTTTCCGATTCACAGACCGCGCAGGATAAGGAAGAATGAAATCATCAGGAGGATGGTGAGGGAGACCTCATTGTCTCCTGATGATTTTATATATCCGCTCTTTGTAACTTACGGCAAAAATGTCCGCAAAGAAATAAAATCAATGCCAGGGTGCTTTCAGGAATCTGTTGACAGGATAGTCAAGCACGCAAAAGAGGTTCATTCACTCGGCATTCCTTCTGTGCTTCTGTTTGGCATTCCTGAGCATAAAGATGAAATCGGTTCAAGCGCTTATGACCCTCACGGGGTTGTGCAAAAAGCAATAAGGGCGATTAAAGATAAAATCCCTGGACTTTATGTTATCACAGATGTCTGTATGTGCGAGTATACGAGCCACGGCCACTGCGGGATAATAGAAGACGGCGATGTAAAGAATGACCCTACCCTCGAACTGCTTGCTAAAGAGGCTGTGTCACATGCAAAGGCAGGCGCTGACATGGTCGCACCGTCTGATATGATGGACGGAAGGGTCGGAGCAATAAGGGCTGCTCTTGACGAGGAAGGTTTCTCAGAAGTCCCTATAATGAGTTACGCTGCTAAATATGCCTCTGCATTCTACGGGCCTTTCAGAGAGGCTGCAGAGTCGACCCCGCAGTTCGGTGACAGGCGTTCATATCAGATGGACCCTGCAAACAGAAGAGAGGCATTAAAGGAAGTGGCTCTTGATATTGAGGAAGGCGCTGATATTATTATGGTAAAACCTGCGATGACATATCTTGATGTAATATCGGATGTGAAAGATGCCTTCGATGTGCCTGTTGCAGCATATAATGTGAGCGGGGAATATTCATTGATAAAGGCTGCTTCAAAGCTCGGATGGATTGATGAGAGCCGTGCAATGATGGAAGTGCTCACATCAATAAAGCGCGCTGGCGCTGATTTAATCCTCACCTATTTTGCAAAAGACGCGGCAAAGATTCTGAACAAATAGCTGATAACTTATAGCTGATAGCTGTCAGCTTTTCTTAATCGCCGTTTTCAGTGTCCTTATCCTCGCAAGCTCTTCCTGATAACCGTAGATATGCGCGCCTGCGCTATAGGCATACATTGGACCGTTTTTTAGATTCGTCTCTCCTGCAATGTAATTCTTCAAAAGTTCTATGCCTCCGAGGTTAGTCGGGAACCCCGCCCATAAATCCCATGAGCGGAAATAACAGCTTACAGTAAGCATAAGCTCATCTCCGGAAGGGACAACTTTGAAATCAAGAAGCCTGAGGCACGGAGGGTCAAGCTTTCCGTCATTGCCGTAGCATACGTCATGGTCATCAGGAGAACCAATCTCCACTATCGCCTGATTTGTAAGCGGCGTTTCTTTCAACAATTCTATAACCCTCTCAAGCTGAGTGCCGCCTTTCGGCATAGGATGGTGAATCCTGCTTGCATATTTGTATGTCTCATTTTCAGAAAGCTCAGGGTCCATAAGGTAGTTAGCAAAATAATCTTCTATATATTCCATTGTAGTTGGAGCAGGGATATTCAGACCAGGAGGCATTACTGGAATCATATCCTGTTCGGGGTGTTCAATGAATACTGCAATGCCAGGATACTGAAGCCGGTACTGCTCTTTTTCGAAAGAACCTCTCTGTATCTTTTGAGTATAGGAATGGTCGAATATGTTATATATCAACTGAAACCATGCATCTGATATTGTCTTGGCGTGTAAACAAAACGGAAGCATTCCTCACCTCGTGTGAAAATGTTTTGAGTATTATACTATTTTTCTCTCTTGTTAGACCATAGCCTTATGAGATTCCAGAGTATAAAAAGAAATGGAAGTATGCAGCTTGTGATAAGTGGAAGTAAAGCTGCTTTAGGATTAGGATGCAGCTTGCTGAGAATATAATAGGTTATTAAAGCAGGGATGGGAACAAATGCTAAGAATGATCCATAGTGACCTGCAATGCCAAGTTGTATTGAAGGATAAAAACCTATCAGGACTCCAATGAGCGCACCTATTTGGGGATGCCCTACAATCTTGCCTAAGATCGAACCTGTCAGTCCGTATAGATAAAGCCATGCAATCAATGTTAAAGGTTGAAAACTTACAAATGAACCTGATTCAGATTTTAGATGGGATAGCGAAGACCTTTTATATGGACTTTTTAGGAACATCTTGCCTTTATTTTACAAGAAAAGACAGGAATTTTTTGTAATGGAAAAGTTAACTGTTACAATCTTGTTGCAACTGGCTAAAAATAAAAAATGGGCTATCCCGATTTTCGGGATACCCCATTGATTTCAATGGCGTCCCCAGCGGGATTCGAACCCGCGTTACCGCCTTGAAAGGGCGAATCAGTACAGGCTATGACATACCGAAAAAACAGGGAGGTGCCTTAAAAACCGGGGACTTACGGCCTTGCATGTTTTGATATGGTTGCAGGTTTCTTGATGCATTTTCAGGAAATTTTGTCATAATTCTGTCATACCTCGGACAGCCGAATAAGGTGTGTCTGCTACACCCGCCCGCCTTTCGCAGCCGGTTTACCATAGCCCCCTGTAGCTGAGACACTTCGAAACGCGGTGAGAGAAAGGCAACAAAGAAGAGCTTTAAACCCTTCGTGAAGAATGGAAAGATCTCGCTGTTCACTTTCTGCACATCTGCTCAACACCTGTACATCTCTTTAAGGCTTAGTTTCTTTATTTTTCAATTAGTTCCGATTGGTATAACAGTTGCTTTAATCAAGTTACTAATCTGAAATTTAGCCGAAAGGAGGAGGTTTATGGCAAAGAAATATGCATTATTGGTGGACCTGAGGAAGTGCGTCGGTTGCACATCCTGTCAGGTGAGCTGCAAGATGGAAAATTCGGTGCCGATAGGACATTTCAGGGCGAGGGTGGACTTTGCCGATACCGGAGAGTATCCGAAGGCAAAGCGCCACTTCTTCCCGAAGCTCTGCAATAACTGCGAAGAGCCTCCCTGTGTTCTTCCCTGCCCTGTACCCGGCGCCACGTACAAAAGGGAGGAGGATGGCGTGGTAATGGTTAACAGGGACCTCTGCATCGGCTGCGGCAGATGTGTCGGCGCATGTCCCTATGGAGCAAGGTACCTGCATCCACATATTCCCGTGAAGAACGATCCGAAGCCGTTCGCAAAGAATGTTGAGGAGGTTCGAGGCAAAAAAGCAAAGGATCTGAGGGTCGTAGATAAGTGCGACTACTGCAGCCATAGACTCGCACAGGGGATCGAGGAGCCTGCCTGCGTGAGGAACTGCGTCGGCATCGCGAGGATCTTCGGCGATCTGAACGACCCGAACAGCGAAGTCTCGAAGCTAAAGGCTTCAGTGAAGACATTGGATTGGCATCCTGAATATGGAACTAAACCGAAAACCCCTTACATCGCGCCGGATAAAGAGGCCCTTGAAGCGGCCGACGGCCAGCTTAACAGATAGGAGGTGGAGCTATGCAGGTATCAAGAAGAGTATTCCTGAGATATAGTGGGGCTTTGGCAGGTATCGCGGCCCTGAGCAAGACAGGCCTCCTGTCCTTGAAACATCTTTCCCCGTCCGAGGCCGAGGCCATGCAGACCGAGATGGGTAAATATGAAGTGAAATATACCGCAGACGCCATGTGTCCTGCCGAATGCGGCCTTGAGATGTGGGTCAAAGATGGAAAGATAGCGAAGATTTACGGCAACAAGGCAGTGCCTATGAATGCCGGCACCGCATGCGCAAAGGGCGCATCAGGACAGCAGCTTGTTTATTCCCCCTACAGGCTGAAATACCCGATGATAAGGGTCGGCAAGAGGGGCGAGGGCAAATTCAAGCGCGTAACGTGGGCTGAGGCGATCGACCACATCGGACGGAAGCTTGCCGATATCAAGAAGAAGCACGGCGCTGAATCGGTCATCATGGATTGCGGCGACGTTACTGACAGAGATCAATACTACCGGCTTTTCTTTGCGTTCGGAACGCCGAACTGCACAGAGCACGGTTCGATATGTGACACACCGAGAAGACACGGCCCCAAGCTCATGGTCGGCGGCAAGAGATGGGAGCCGGACGTCATGAGGCCCCAGCTCGTGAGGCAGCCTGATGGTTCGTTGAAAAAGGACTACACCTACAAGACGAAGCTCATCGTTTATAACGGATGGAACCCCTTCGTCGCAACAAGGATATACTATGAGCAGAGAGGCACTGTCGGCGCCCAGGTCGAAAACGGCTGTAAGGTCGTGGTCATAGACCCCTCCCTGAGCAATACCGCTGCCCGCGCCGACATGTGGCTTTCCCCAAGGGCGGGGACTGACGGCGATCTCTTCGGCGCCATGCTCAGATACATCCTCGAAAACGACAACCAGAACGACCCTAACAAGAAGTACATCGACTGGAGCTTCAAGAAATACTCGGTCGGCTGGGACGACTTCGAAGCGGCGTTCAAGTCATGGTGGGCTAAGAAGGACCCGATCAACGGCCTCAGCTATTTCAGCCTCGACTGGGCTGCGGACAGAACGGGACTTTCAAAGACACAGATAGCAGAGCTCTCCCACCTCTTCGGCAGCACAAAGCCCGCAGCCCTCGTCTGGGGCATGCAGTCACCGGGCCACCATTACAACGGTTACTGCGCCTCCATCATCGGTGTGGCATTGAACGTCATTACAGGGAACTTCGATATGCCGGGAGGCGTCATAGACACCGAGCTTGTGAAATCGGACAAAGGAGGTTCTGCAACGGGTAAGCAGTTCAAATCGAGGAAGGTAAAAAGGACAATAAACGGAAAAGAGGTTGAAGGAGAAGTCGAGCATTTCCATATGGACCTCTTCGGGAGTAAGTACCCGGCTGCATGGGACGACGCTGTCGCGGATTACCCAAACGCCTTTAAAGAAGGGGTTGATATCAGGTACGGTTCGTTCAGGGGGTATCACTATCCCATTAAGGCATACATCCTGAGAACGGGCAATTCCATACTCACAGGTTCCGCGCCGTGGAAATGGAAAGAGGCGGTCACTGCAAAGGATGCCTCCGGAAATTACAAGCTTGACCTGTTTGTCTTCATCGACACCCTCAACCTCGAAAGCGGACTCTATGCCGATGTGATCCTGCCCGAGGCGAGCTACGCCGAGAGGCAGAGCCTGAGCGATATCTATCCGTCCCATCAGGTGATCTACAACAGGGACGCGGTGATCAAACCTCTCCACGAGTGCAAGAAGCCCACTGAGATCATGAACATGCTCGCTAAGAAACTGAACGAGCTGGGCGACGCCGACATCAAAGGGTCCGACTTCTGGGAAAAATACAAGACCGAGGAGGATTTCGTCAATGAGATGCTTGCGCCTGCGCCGGGCAGGGTCAACGTAGGGACCCCCCTCCCGTATCCGAAATACCCGGAAGGGTACAAGCTTGTCGGCACGCCGGAGTCTCTTGAGAAAGGGGAGGTGACCATTGATGACAAAAATAAGGTCGTTAAAGGGAAACCGGTGACCGTGGAGTGGCTTAGGAACAACAACGGCGTTGCCGTCTGGCCGATGAGCTGGCAGAGATACAAAAAGCACAATGCTGATGAGCCGAATAAGGCATTTCCCAACACTTCTACAAAGCTCGTCGAATTCAAGTTCGACTGGAAAGACGGCGACAAGCGGTTTGGAGGATATAAGTCGTACAACGAGAAGATCGAGAAGGCCGGAGGCGAGGTGCCTAAGGGTCTTAAGGAGATCGGCTTCGACAAATTTCCGTCGACCTTCTACTGGTTCGAGACAAAGTGGAACCCGCACACTAATCCGGCATACAAAAAATATGCTAAGGATTACCCCTTCCAGCTCATTACGGGCAGGGTGCATCACTCCATGAGCGGCACACAGATGGTGCCGTGGCTCGGAGAGGTCAAGGCTGAGGGCACATGGCAGCCGATGAACAAGGAGTTCGAGTCGGATGTTCCGGAGGCGATGCCGATGGGTGATGATCCCATGAAATCCCTGAAGATGAAATTCAAGGCCAACACCTATTCGGTCGGCACGGTCTGGATGAACATCGATGACGCAAAGAAGATAGGGCTCAAAAACGGAGATCTTGTTGTCGTAGAAAACCCGCTTGGCAAGTCTACAAAGGGCAAGATCTTTGCATCTGGCGGCATGAGACCGGGAGTCATCAAGATCGGTTTTGCCACGGGCGGCAGGTTCAGCGAGGGACTCGGTCCGGCATATAAGAGCAGGGAGTACACGCCGAGCCACAGCGATCTCGTTGATCCAGACGTATTGAGCCCGATCATGGGCTTCCCCGGCTATGCAGACATGATCGTAAGGGTCAAGAAGGCATAGTTCCGATGTTTGCTGAAATGACGAGGGGGTCAGGGCAAACAGGCCCTGGCCCTCTTCCTTGATGGAGTAGCGTTTATGATAGACGAACTCAGGGAAGAACTTTCTTTATTTAATCTTCTGAGGCAGGTATTTTTGAAGGAACCAACTCGGGAGCTTATCGAGGGCATCTCAAAAGCCGAGGTGCCTTCGGATGCCGATGAAGAGATATCCTACGGCCTGAAATTGATGATCGATTCAGTCCGCAGGAACAGCCATAGGCTGAACGAATGGACTGAAGATCTTGCCGTTGAATATGCGCGTCTTTTCGTAGGTCCGAAAAATCCTCCCGCAATACCCTATGCATCCTTTTATCTTTCCGAATCCCATTCGCTCATGACGGATGAGACCATAGATGTGAGGAAAAGATACCTCGATGCGGGCATGGCGGTCAAAGAATTATATAGTATTCCCGACGATCATATCGGAATAGAGCTGGAATTCATCTACGATCTCACAGGGAGGATGATAGAGCTATTCGAAAAGGGAGAGCGCGAAGAGGCGTCCCGGCTCTTCGAGATCAGGGGCGATTTTATAAGGGGACATATGACATTGTGGGTTCCCTTTTTTGTTGAAAAAGTCATAGAGGCGGCTGAGGATGATTTTTACAGAGGCGCTTCATACATATTAAAAGGCTGTAGCTGACGCGCCCGGTCTGTCCCTTCGGCAAGGAATAGTGTAAAATTTATGATATCTATGATGAAGTATGTTGTTTGCCTTATTATAATTACGCTATGCATTGCCGGTTGCGGAGACAGAGAGGTATCCAAAAAGGTCAGCTTTGACAAGAGGGGCACTGAAGAGGAAACTTCCGTGCGGCGGGCGGACGCGCACTCCCTGAAATTCGGCTTTGATCTCAGGCTCAGTCCAAAAGAAGACATCAAGATATATCTGCCCTTCCTGCGCTATCTTGAGCAAAATACCGGAAACAGGTTCTCCATCAAGTTCACGGAAAAATACGAAAGCACGGTTGAAAATCTAGGCAAGGGCATTACACAGTTCGCGGCTCTCGGTCCGGTAACCTGCGTTCTGGCAAAGAGGCAGTACGGCTCAAGCTGTCTTGTCACAGGAGTGAATGAAGACGGCAGGCCTGAGTACCGCTCGGTCATTTTCACCAGGAGCGACAGTCCTGTGAATACGCTCAAGCACCTGAAGGGTAAGAGTTTTGCCTTCGGGGACAAGTATTCAACGCAGGGCCATGTGATCCCCCGCAAGATGCTGGAAGACGCAGGGATTCTCATAACGGACCTCAAGGGCCATGCCTTTACCGGCTCTCATGCCTCTACGGCCCGGGCGGTCCTGAACGGAGAGTATGACGCGGGCGCCCTGCAGGACAACATGGCAAAGAGACTGGTGTCGGAGGGGAAGATCAAGATCATTGCGATATCGAAACCTTACCCGAGCAGCCTCATATGTGTGAACAAGAACGTTCATGAGCCGATAGTAAAGAGCGTGAAGACCGCCCTTCTTTCTTTTGATCCCAAAGGGAAACATTCAGGGATTCTCGTGGATTGGGACAAGACGGAAATGCCGAAGGGCTTCTCGGAATACCGCGAGGCCGATCTGAAAGAGATAGAAGCACTGGCCGCGAAATACGGTCTCATCAAATGAAACTCTGGCTGAAGATAGTCTTGCTCAATGTGCTTCTCGTACTGAGCCTGGGAATATTGCTCGGTCTGGCGGTTCGCAGCATTGTGATCGATTCCTTGCGGCAGGAGTTGTCGAGGCAGGGGGGATCAATCGCGCGGAACCTTTCCGAAAGGATTGCTGACTCAGTGCTTCTTCAAGACCTCTACAGGACACAGGAGGCGATTGAGGACCTTTTCAGGACAGAGCGAGACGTGGAATATATCTTTGTCCTTGACGACAACGGCGAGCTCTTTGCTCACACGTTCAAGAACGGTTATCCTCTGGGCATTTTGCGCTGGAACCCCCTTCATGACAGGTCGACGTCCATCCAACTGCTCGACACTGAACGGGGCTTCATCCGGGACATCGGCGTGAAGATATTCTCAGGGATGAGCCCGGAGGTCCATGTAGGGCTGCGGGAGGATCGGATAATGCAGGCGCTTGCGAGGATCAGGTACATAGTCATCACCCTGACGATAGGGGTGACGGCTACGGGCGCAGTCTTGGCCTGTTTATTCAGCAGGTTTATCACAAAACCCCTCAATGCGCTTGTCGGGTTCACCAATCTTCTTTCAAAGGGAGAATTCGGCAAGAGACTCGACGTGAAATCAAGAGACGAGGTTGGAGAGCTTTCAAGCACATTCAACCATCTCTCTCACGAGCTTGAAGGATACAGAAAGAAGATGGAAGACTCCTACAAACAGATGCTCAGGACTGAGAAGCTGACCGCCCTGGGGAGGCTTTCGGCCGGTCTCGCCCATGAGATCAGGAATCCCCTGACCTCCATTAAAGTGCTCTTCAAGGCGTTCAAGAACAATCCTTCCCTTACCAAAGAGGACATGGAGGTAGTGCTTTCTGCGTCTGAGCAGATGGATGAAATCCTTTCGAGATTTCTCAGGTTCGCGCGGGGCGATGAATTCAATCCCTCGGAGGTATATATCAACCCTGTGATAAAAGAGGTCGTGAATCTCACCCAGCATCAGGCGAAAAATCAGCGCGTCACCGTGGAACTGAACCTTATAAAACTGCCACCGGTAAAGGCAGACCGGGGACTTTTAGCGCAGGCGATTATGAACCTTGTGCTGAACGCGATTGAGGCG
>JAKAKQ010000220.1 GCA_021813425.1 Nitrospirota bacterium | reverse complement strand
TTTTAACAGCCAGATGTTCTAAGACTCTCTCCTTAATTTTATGTAACCCGTAGTGGTCTTCATTGAGAACCTGTTCTGCTCTGTTGAGATCGAGATTGTCCTCGGTTTTCTTGTTCCACGGCAGAGAGACGAGATAATCAACGTATGTGAGCCCTATAGTATACTCGGCTGTTGCAGGGCTTATCTTGCTTAATATCTCCAATTCTTTATCAGCTATTTCTTTTGTATGAGGAGGCATTTGAGCGTTCGTAATTTTCTCCCGCAATTCCTCCAGTACCGCAGCGTGCTGTGTTTCCTCGGATCTCTTAAATAATTTCATAGATATATTTTAAAAGATTACGCCTACTTAATAAATAGAATAATATCGGTGTCACCGGCTCCTGTCAGTTCATGGCAAAACACTTAACTTTTTCGTAATTATGGACTACAATTATCACGTATGAAAATAAGAGATAAACTTTTCCTTGGCTTTGGTCTTTATATATTCCTTGCCGCTGTCCTTGGATTTTTTGCATACAAAGAACTTCGCACCATCACTACCAGATTAGCACTCGTTGAGGTAGCAGATGATATAACCAATACCATACTTGAGGTAAGGAGATACGAAAAGGTTTTTCTCCTTTTAAAGGATGAGGAAAGCAGGAAGGAGCTAAATAACTATCTCGGCATATTAAAGAAGGATATCGACGATATTAAGATCGAGATAATAAAAGAGATCGGGAGAAACAACCATGATATGATGAAAACGGCAATAGCCGAATACGAGGATCTGTTTAGCAACGTGGAAAGAAACCTCAAGTCGCAGGAAAAACTCGTAACCATGATACGTGAGGCAGGAAGGAAGATTGAGAAAAGGTTAAATGGCAAAGAACTCCAGACATTTTTGATTTTGAGAAAGGACGAGAAAAACCTCATGCTGTATAAAAACGACCCTGCCTATGAAACTTTTATTAAAACATTAGCCTCATCCAATCTCATCCGTTACACGGATATTGAAAACTACAGTGTCCTTGTAAAAAAGCTGTACGAACTCTATAAGCATGAAAATGCCTCTATTAACAGAATGCGGATAAAGGCAAGGGAGATACAGTCTTTCACAGAAAGCCTCTCAAAGAAAGAGCGTGCAGACATAGGTATGCTGCTTAAGAGATCCCTGAACATGCTTTTCTTTGCATTGCTTCTGATAATAGTGCTCGGCACGGTAATAAATATAAAACTTGCTGCAAGCATATCAACTCCGATAAGAAATCTTGAGAAGATAACGAAAAAAGTTGCAACAGGAGATTTCTCAGAAAATATTCCTGTCAAAGGCAATGACGAGATTGCATCTCTCGAAATTTCATTCAATCAGATGGAAGACAGGCTCAGGGATGCCTTAACCTCTCTCGAACTTACAATAAAAAAATTGCAAGAAAAACAGGCTCAGCTTGTTGAAGCAGAAAAACTTGCCTCTGTAGGAATACTTGCCTCAGGCATTGCGCATGAGATAAACAATCCTCTCACATCAGTCCTTACATTTTCGAATCTTATGCTCGAGCAGACCCCGCCTGACAGTCCGAATTACAGAAAGCTGAAGATGATGGTAAGCGAGACCGAGAGGGCAAGGAATATTGTAAGGCAGCTTCTCAGCTTCGCAAAGGAAACGCCGATGGATTCTGTGAAGATAAATATAAACCAGCCTGTAACTGAAATAATCGATTCGTTAATCGCACAGGGAGCATTCAAAGATATCGAGATGAAAACGAACCTTTCAGACATTCTCCCTGAAATAAACGCCGACCCTGCGCGTATAGGACAGGTGATACTGAACATCCTTTTGAATGCAATTCATTCCATTACACCTCCGGGCAGAATAGATGTCGAGACAAGAGTTGAAAAAGATTCCATAGAAATAATAATCTCCGACTCAGGCAGCGGAATCCCGGAAGAATACATAAACAAAATCTTCGACCCGTTTTTCACAACAAAAGAAGCTGACAAAGGCACCGGGCTTGGACTGGCAGTAAGTTATGGTATCATTAAAAAACACGGCGGGGATATAGAGGTCAAAAGCAGTGTTGGAAAGGGTTCGACATTTATTGTAAGGCTGCCCATAAATGCGAAAATATAAAGCTATAGTTGTTGATGATGAGGTAAGCGTGTGCGAGGCTGTAAAGGCTATCCTTGAAGGCGAAGGGATAGAGGTTTTTACAACTACGAGCAGCCTTAATGCAATAGAACAGATTAAAGCTGACAACTACGATCTTGTAATCTCAGACCTGAAAATGCCTGAGATGGACGGCATAGAGTTATATGAGAGTATTAAAGAGACCGCACCAGAGAGCATATTCATCATTATAACTGCTTACGGGACAATCCAATCTGCAGTAGATGCCATCAAGAAAGGCATTCATGATTATATACCAAAACCTTTCACGCCTGATGAGGTAAGGCTCCCTGTAAGGAGGGCACTCGAAAAAAAGACTCTCGAGAAAGAAAACCTCGCATTAAAGGCATATATAGGCATGGACAAAAAGATACCTATCATTGCAAAGAGCGGCGGCATGAAAAAAATACTGGCAGTTATAGAGGGCATGAAGGATTCAGACTGCAGTGTTCTCTTAACAGGCGAGAGCGGCGTTGGGAAAAATCTTATAGCAAAGATAATCCATTCTACGAGCAAAAGGCAGAGCATGCCTTTCCTCTCCATCAATTGTGCAACATTTACAGAGGAACTTCTGGCAAGCGAATTATTCGGACATGAAAAAGGTGCATTTACAGGAGCCTTCAAAACCAAGCAGGGACTTGTTGAGATAGCTGACACAGGCACTCTATTTCTTGATGAGATAGCAGAGATGTCGCCGACACTACAGGCAAAACTGCTTAAGGCTGTTGAGGACGGAGAATTCTACAGGGTCGGCGGCACAAAGCCCATAAAAGTTGATGTAAGGTTTATTGCTGCTACCAACCAGGATATAAAGCGGCTTATATCTGAAAGGGAATTCAGGGAAGACCTTTATTACAGATTAAATATAATGGAGATATTCATCCCTCCTCTCAGGGATAGGCGGGAAGATATAAAACCGTTGAGCGCATATTTCCTTCAGAGACACATCCCGAGTGTGAATAAAAAGATAACAGGGTTTACAAAAGAGGCCATTGATATTCTTATGAATTACAGTTTCCCTGGGAATGTAAGGGAACTCGAAAATATTATTGAAAGGGCGATAATCCTTGAGAAAGGCACACTCATAACCCCTGAAAGTTTTCCTGAGGAGATCAGGATATTGCAGATAGAGACCTTGGAACCCGGCAGGATAAAGACTGTTGATGAGCTCACTAAGGAATATGCAGAAAAGGTTCTAAAAATGTTTGGCGGGAATAAATCAAAGGCAGCAGAAGCTTTAGGCATATCTCGCACAAGCCTATGGAAGATACTGAAAGAAGAGTAGCGTTAAAGCTGTTTAATTCTGAGCATCCTCGACGACTGGTGGAGATAGAGGGTTGTAACGGGAAAAATGGCTGGGCCTTTAGCGGGAAGGGGAACGATGAGGGGGATGCAGAAGCCGTTTATGAACTTCTGGAGAAGGAGATAATTCCATTATTTTACAAAGTGGATGATGGTGGTATACCTCGCGGATGGGTTAAGGTCATGAAAGGGGCCATTAAAAGCACAGCGCCGCTTTTCAGCGCAAGAAGAATGGTGAAGGAGTATGCAAGTTTTATCAGAGCGCATTGAAATCGCCAAGAGGATATGAATGAGACCCGATTCACCGTTTTATTTACAGAGTTTTGAAGTGCTTAAAAAATCAGCTTTATTCTCAAGACTCGATGAGGATGTCCTTAGGAAAATGTTTCTGATTTTCAGGCATCAAGAATGGGAGAAAAAACAGGTTGTTATGGAGCCCGCTCAAACAGCCGAGCAGTTTTTTGTCTTAGTGACCGGGCGTGTGAAGGTTGTGCGGACTAATCCTGCCACGGGCCGGGAATTTACTCTCTTTTTATTTGGATCGGGTGACTGCTTTGATGTGGTATCCCTTCTGGACGGTAAAAAACATGATGTGTATGTGGTGGCTATGGATGACCTTTCGGTATTATCTGCGCCAATTGATACGGTGCGGGACTGGATTAATAAGCATCCTGAATTCAATCGGTCATTTCTCCCCTGCCTCGGAAAGCAGATGCGTGTATTGACGGAGTTGGCATCCGATGTAGCCCTTCACGATACAGAGATCAGACTTGCAAAACTTATCCTCCGGCATATAGACCATGAATATAACGAGGATAACGATAATGTACCATCCAGATTGAAGCTGATTAAAGACCTTTCCCATGAAGAATTAGCCGGCATGATAGGGTCTGTTCGTGCAGTTGTGAATAGACATTTGCAGAAATTAAAGCAAGAAGGCATCATGATTGCGCACAGGGGTTATTTAGAGATTAAAGACCTGCATGCCCTGATAAGAAAAATAGAGGAACACCTGCATTTTAATAAAGATAAAAACAACGAGAAGGGATGAGATATGTAACTTAAGTAGCAGAAGTGGTTGAGAAAATAATGTACAATGGCTTAAAGAGATTATTCTCAAATGGCTCATTGAGCCTGACAAAAAAGTTAACCATTAAAAAACAGGAGGTGTACTATGTCAGAGAAAAATTTGGCTGTAGCTATTTTCAACAACCACACTGAGGCTGAGGATGCTGTCAAGGAACTCCAGAAAGCAGGGTTTGACATGAAGAAGCTATCCATCGTAGGCAAGGACTATCATTCTGATGAACATGTGGTAGGCTATTATAATACGGGTGACCGTGTCAAATACTGGGGAAAGTTGGGGGCCTTCTGGGGTGGATTATGGGGATTCCTTTTCGGTTCCGCGTTCTTTTTCATTCCCGGGATTGGCCCCATCGTTGTAGGCGGTCCGTTGGTGTCGTGGATCATTGGCGCGCTTGAAGGGGCCGCTATTGTGGGTGGAATGAGCGCTGTTGGAGCAGCGCTCTACAGTATCGGCATTCCAAAAGACAGCGTCCTCAAATATGAGACTTCTCTCAAGGCGAACAAGTTCCTGTTGGTGGCGCACGGGACAGGTGAAGAAGTTGAAAAGGCAAAGAAAATTTTAGAGACGACTAATGCAACTGAGTCAACGATTCATCACGCTTAAAAAGGAGCCAGTTTATTGCGCTGATTTATCTGGTTTATTGGCAACGGCGGCTAATATATTGAGTTGAGGAACTAATAAATGTGAACTTTGAGGCAATTATTATCGGCTGCATCACGGGTTTCTTATCAGCCTTCTTCGGCATCGGAGGCAGCAGTATCGATACCCCTGTGCTCAGGACATTTCTTAATCTTCCGCCGCTTATCGCTCTCGGGACACCGTTGCCGTTGGCGGTCTTGACTTCTACCATTGCCTCTTTTGCGTACAAAAGAGAGCATCTGGTCAATTTCAGGATTGCCATGTACAGCCTGATTGCAGGTGTCCCCGGAATGGTTCTGGGCTCTTCCCTTACTACCTATTTTTCAGGGAGGTTCCTCATGCTCCTGACCGCTGTTGTGCTCTGCCTTGTCGGGATCGATTTTATAATCAAAAATATTATGGAAAAGTCATTTGCTGCAAAAAAAACCTTTCCCACCCCGCCTGTGTATTATATAGTTTCTGTTGCTGCTGTTATCGGCATTTTATCAGGGGTTCTTGCCAACGGAGGCGGCATATTTTTTGTGCCTGCCTACATCATATTCTTCCGTATGAAAATAAAGGAGGCGATAGCCACGTCACTTCTCACCGTGGCCGTAATGGCCCTTCCAGGAAGCATCATACATTACTATCTCGGGCATATAGATATGCGCATAAGCGCTTTCATGGCCATTGGAGTGGTCCCGATGGCATATATTGGCGCACGGCTGGACATCAGGACCAGATCAAAAACAGTCATGCTGCTTTACGGCATCGTTATGGTAGTTTTTTCCATTTATTTCTTTATAAGCCAGTTGAAGATATGACTATGAATAAGGAGGTCTCATGAAAAATAACAGGTTCATTTTTGCTTTGGTTGTCATTGCTGCGTTCGCCGTAGTCGGGGCGGGCATCTCGCTTATTTTTAGTAGATTTATTGACTTCAGTGATGCTAAGAGTATCGAGACAGTTGCGCAAAAGAGCATTGCAGCAAAACAAGCAGTGGGCGCTGTTGTTTTTAATCCCCCTTTGCCCCGGGATGCGCCGGCAAACATAAAGGACGCGGTCATGCTCGGCTACAACATCCTGACGGATACCGGGAAATATGCGGGTCAATACGTTGGGAACAAACTCATCTGTTCAAACTGTCATTTCAAGGGGGGAATTACCCAAGGAGGCAAAAACGGAGGCCTCTCGCTTGTGGGAGTGGCCGCGAGCTATCCCGAGTACAAGAAGAGACAAAACTATTCCGTGGACCTCGTGACCAGGACAAATGACTGTTTCCAAAGGAGCATGAACGGCAAACCCCTGCCCGCTGATAGCAAAGAAATGATAGCTATAGTCACATATTATCAGTGGATAGCAAAAGGACTGCCCATATATGCCGATATCCCCTGGTTGGGGGTGAAACACCTCAAGAGCGCTTATAAGCCGGATGCTGCAAAGGGGAAACAGGTCTTTGCACAGAAATGCGCCATGTGCCACGGCGATAACGGTCAGGGGACCCCGGCGGCGCCGCCTCTGTGGGGAAAGGATTCATTCAATGACGGAGCAGGTATGCATAAGCTGGAAAATCTTGCCGGCTTTGCTCATCTCAACATGCCATTAGGTAATCCAGGCATGTCGGCCGAGGACGCCCTGGATGTGGCGGGCTTTGTTACGACCCGGCCAAGGCCCCATTTCATAGGAAAAGCTAAGCAGGGGGGCTGAGACATGGAATTCCCCATCTTTCAGTTTCCATACATCGGCAATGGCATGGCCATAGCATTAGATGCCGTTCTCCATGTGATTATTAGCCATGGGATGGCTATTGGAGCAATTTCATTGATTGTAATAAGTGAATATCTTGGATTCAAAAAATCGTCTCAAGATTGGGAAAATTTTGCAAAAGACTTTCTGAAATTTACGATTATTATTACTACAGGGATCGGGGCAATCACCGGGGTTGGAATATGGCTCATTACGAGCGCCCTGTCGCCCCGCGGCATAGGGTCAATGCTCAGGGTTTTCTTCTGGCCGTGGTTCATTGAATGGTTGGTCTTTACGTGCGAGGTGATATTTATTCTCATCTATTACTTTACCTGGAGTAAATGGGTAGGCGAGAAAAAAGAAAAACATGTTTATTTCGGCATGGGCTATGTCTTTTTTGCCCTCTGTTCCGCCTTGCTGATTACAGGCATACTCGGTTTTATGCTCACCTCCGATGGATGGCCGTGGGACAAGGGCTTCTGGTCCGCATTCTTGAATCCGAGCTATCTTCCGCAATTGCTGTTGAGGATAAGCATTGCCTTTTCACTCGGCGCACTATTCTCTGTGGCATTCCTCCTGTTCACCCGCAGGAGAGAGGATTTCCGCAAGGAGGCCCTGCATTTTTTTGGAAAGGCAGCCATCATTTCATTCTCGGTGGCGGTTGTATTCACCTGGTGGTATTTCAGTGTCGTCCCTTCAACTTTCAAAACCCATGCCGTATTTGCTGTCCTGACCTCCCGATTCTCCCAGCAACCGGAAATCTTCTGGTATGTAAACGGTGCAGGCGCCCTGCTGCTGTTTGTGTTCTCCATAGTCTCTTTCAGGGGTTCCACCGTTCTATCGAAGATCCTGATTGTCCCTGCGGTTTTAGTATCCATGCTCTTTGTAAGCGAGTTCGAACGCATAAGGGAGTTTATCAGAGGTCCGTATCTTATGTCCGGATATATGTACGCCAGCCAGGTATTGCTCAGCGAGACCCCGTTTTTGAGCAAAGATGGGATGCTGAAGAACGACTTCTGGTTTAACCATGCGCCTGATAATCAGGAAGCTATGGTCCAGGGCGCATATCTCTTCGCCCGGAACTGTTCTGTCTGCCACACCATCGGAGGGATAAACGACATCGCAGAGAGGGTAAAAGGCAGGACAGAGGACGGCATCTTCGTGATGCTCGGCCATACCCATGAAATGGTCCCTTTCATGCCCCCTTTTTCAGGGACGGAGGATGAGCGGAGGACGCTGGCAGGCTTCCTGTATGGGATATCAAAGGGAACAATCAAATTACATGACCCCTCCCGTTTTGTCCCTGTAAATGGAGGTGGAACTCATGAATAGGTTATCCGATCTCCTGATAAGCAGACCCATCCCTGAGACCTTGTTGCGAGGGCTCCTTTTCACATCGTTTACGCTTCACATGCTCTTTGTCCTTCTGACCCTTGGGACGGCCATCCTTGCCCTCTACTATTTTATTGATTCCCAGTACAGCGGCAGGGCAAAGGAACTAAGGTTCGATAAAAGGATACTTAAAACCTTCATGGCACACAAAAGCCTGGCAGTGGTCCTGGGGGTCGCGCCCCTGCTCCTCATCCAGGTAGGCTCCACAATCCCGTTCTTCACCGCGGTGAATCTCTTTGCCCCCTACTGGATGTTACTTGTCGTGTTTTTGATAATTGCCTTCCTGTCCTTTGATGCCCTGGGACACAAGATGTATGTGCATAGATATATCCATTTGGCCTTAGGCATCATCGCCCTTGCATTTCTCCTCACTGTGCCTGGGATCTTTGCGGCCATACTGACAGCGTTTGAAAATCCTGACAAATGGCAGGCAATAATGAGCGGCGGCTACCGGTTAACGGGCGCATTAGCCGTCCACTGGTTGTTCAGATATCTGCATGTCCTGGGCGCTGCCGTTGTATTCGGCTCAGGATTCCATTACTTTTTTACCGCAGAGGACGAAACGGAAAGGAAAGCCCTTCAAAAATGGTTTGTTGCCGGGATATTGCTCCAGTTTATCCTCGGCATAATGCTCTATGGCACAGTTCCGGCAAACCCCGGCTATGGTATCCTTATTCCCCTTTTTACAGGTATTGTGGCCGCTGCTCTCCTCTTGTGGATGCTCTTTTCCACCATCAACACAGGTAACCCCATGCAGATCAAAACCCTTCTGCCGGTCTTAATGCTCGTACTCGTTTCAATGCTCTTAACAAGACAGTTCCTTCAGGACAGGACCCTCCTGCCTCTCCAGAAACAGCTTGAAGCAAACACCATAGCCTACGAGAATGAACTCAAGCCTTTTGAACGACAGACGCTGGATGCATACGGGGCGTCTCTGAAGGTGGTCTATGACAGCGGCGAAACAATATACGCCAAAAGTTGCGCCTTCTGCCATGGGGCAAACGGGGACGGAAAGGGTGTGGAGGCAAAAGGGCTTTCCATACCTCCGGAAGACATATCAGCCATCAGAACGACCCGGGGGCATCTCTATGATATTTTGAAGTATGGTGTCCATGGTTCCGCCATGCCTTATTTCACCTTTTTTGACAGGGACAAGCTCGATTCATTGATGGATTACATGGACAGGACGTACCATGTTTTAAGCCCACCCGAGGCGGTTGTGGTGAGCGTTTCAAAACCTGCAATGGAACAGGCAAACAGTATTTACGGCCAGACCTGCGCCGGGTGTCATGGGATGGATGGAAAGGGTTCAAAGCTTTCTCAGGGTTTTAAACCCCAGCCGCCTGATTTTACGGTTTACAGTCTCTCGCCCAAGAGGGCGTTTGAGGTAATCTCAAGCAGCTACCCTGGTACCATGATGCCGGCCTTCGGGAGCCTGCCTGAAGAGGTCAGATGGGGCCTTGTGAAGATAGTAAATGAGAAAAGAAGGCAATGACCTGGCTGAAAGGAAAGAGAAGGAAATGAAGAGCAGAAAGATACTTTCAATAGTTCAAATGAACGATAGCCATGCCTATTTTGATTTGCACCAGGAGATGTTCTGGCAGGGCGACCACGCGGTATATCGCCCCGCTGGAGGTTACGCACGCATCGCCACGATTGTAAAACAGATTCGGGCTGAGAGCCAGGGGCGCATTCTCTTTTGCGATTGCGGCGATACCATGCACGGCACCTATCCTGCCTTGGACACACAGGGACAGGCTTTGATCCCTATCTTGAATTCATTGGGGCTTGATGCCATGACAGCTCACTGGGAATTTGCTTATGGTCCAAAGGTATTTAACCAGCGGGTTGCTGAACTTAATTATCCGATGCTGGCAAACAATGTTTACGATAAAGAGACAAATAAGTTGGTCTATCAGTCGTATATCATAAAAGAGATTGGCGGATTACGAATC
>JAKAKQ010000096.1 GCA_021813425.1 Nitrospirota bacterium | reverse complement strand
CTCTCGACCCGGATTTCTATACCTTTAGATACAACAAACCTGACCGTCTCCTCCGGCACGGTCATGACCCCGGAATATCCGGTGCCGACTATCAGCATATCGGGTCTTGCTCTGATGATATCGGCAAGATCATCGGCCTGGAGATAGTGGCCCTGCTTTCGCCACCATGAGGCGTCCACGCGGCCCGGATAGATAATGACGTCTGAGGTAAAAGTCTTGCCGTCTATAACTATCTTTCCGAAAGAATAATGCTCTATTCTCATAATGACATGTGCTTGTCGGACTGTCTCATGTCAAGGGCAAACCCCTATGTTTTTAGTTACATGCTGCGGAAATCCCGCTGCAACTGCTCTTCCTATCCTTGGCATGAAGAAATCTAACGATTATTGCGTTGAGTGTAAATTAAATGGGAGATGGAATGTGTCCCTATTTATTCTCTAAGCGGGGACCTACATACTATTAGACATCTTTTTTCAGCATCATTATAATATGCTTTGAGAGATTTTCATTTATTTCGTTGTGTCTTGGAATCGGCTGGGCCATTTTAGTTTTTGGATTCTGATACCAATCGTGATTGCCACCATGCCGGATAAAAGTACAACCCATTTCTTCTAACTTTCTGACCAAGTCTTTTCTTTTCACGCAACTTCCAGTTCAGCAACTTTGCGAACAGAAGGGATAGCTCCACTGGTTAAGTCTTTGTATAAGTCTCTCAAATTTTCTTTAAGTTCATCAAAAGTCTCTCCTTGTGTCATGTAATCAGGATATTTTTCCAGATAGCCAAGCCACACATTACCGTCCTGCCAATGTATAAACTTTGTGGTTTCCATAGTAAGCCTCCTCTTTCCAGTATTTTGTCATATTAGCCAAACTTTTGCATATGGATGGCACTTTTAATCTGTTCCATCTTTAATTTTCTTTAAAGCCCGAACAGTGGCCTGATCTACAGACAGCAAGCCTGAGTTGCCTCACCTGCCTGACGGCAAGCAGGTAGCAGGCATGGTTTATGGAAATAAAGTCAGAGCTTAATACAGTCTTTTAAAAAAATTAAGGAAATGGATTTTTCTGTTTTATTTCCGATCAGGGTCGTTTTTTCCTTTCCGCCTCGGTCTCCTCGGCGACTCGCCGGGGCGAGCGGATCAGACGAGTCTGAGACAGAGCGGGGACTTATAAGTGTTAGCCATCCGCCTTGAATCCGTCATGGAAAGTGACGGTGCCCTGCGGAGTATGCCTGTCGAAAGACAGAGCAAAGAAGACCTCCTGTGGCACTCCCTCATGCACAAGTCCCGGCATATTTTTGAACCCGAAATTCCTGTAGTAATCCGGATGTCCAACGAGACAACATCCTTGAGCATTCATATCTTTCAGCCGTGACAGCCCTTCCCGTATCAGGGCTTTGCCAATACCCTGCCGCTGATACTCCGGCAACACCGAAACAGGTCCTAAGCCGTACCAGTTTCGAGTGCCGTCCGAAATGGTCAGGGGAGAGAAGGCAATATGTCCAATCACACGGCCATCCACTTCTGCGACGAGCGATATCGTGAGGGCATTGGCGATGCGTAGTGCCGCTATGATAAATTGCTCAGTGTGATTGCTGATCTCCAGGGTCTTAAATGCGGCGACAGTCACCTCGGTTATTGCGTTCACATCGGCATCGGTTTCGCTCCTGATTACGATCTTCAGATTCATGGGTTATTTCTTTCTCCTCTTTGCTGGCTAACGCGCGGCTAAGCCGCTTGGCGGTCTTGACCTGCTGGTTGGAAATCAGACAAGTCAATAAATTTATCACCGGAAAGTCCATTCCATTATTTTTGTTCTATTATTTTAAGCATCTTACCAATAGATGTTTTACTAAAGGCTTTGATAAGCTTAACTGTTATATTAAAATTTGATCCATATGAATGGTGCATCATTTTTAAAAATGATATAGGTGTCAATATTACTTTATTGATAAAGTCAAAAAGATTAATAACTACTGTCACCAAACCATTAACTCGATGTCTAATAAAATATCTAACTAAAGGAGCAGGAACCGTGGGTACCATACGTATCAGCTTATTAAGTGAATTTGAAGAAAGCACTCCATAATCATCGAGCCTTGGGTCTATAAATGAAATACCATCTTTTTTCGCTTTTTCATATAACTCTGTTCCTTGGTATAGACATAATGAAAAAAGTTGAAATTGAAAAGGTTTGCGTATTTGTAAAATTATTTCTAACGTCTTCAATATATCTTCTTCTGTCTCATAAGGATTATCCAAAATTATATCATAATAACCACATAAACCAGCTTTTTCAACCAGATTTGTTGCAGTCAAAAAATCCCTGCTTGTCACATTTCGTTTGTATATTTCCTTGTTAACCCTATCACTTCCAGATTGAAGTCCAATCATTACGATTACTAAGCCAGCTTTTTTCAAGGCGGCAAGTTTTTCTTTTTTGATATGTCTTGGGGTCGTTCGCATTATAAGTGGAAGCTTGATCTTATTGCGATACTCTTCTGAGAAATCATCAATCCACTCCTGAGAATAAGTAAGAAAACAATCATCCTGGATATTCAAAGAAAGACAATCTTTATTTTGCCGTATTATCTCCAGGCATTCGGAAATAACGGATTCAACAGAACGCTTCCTTACTAGATTATAACAACTACCATATAAGCTTTTATATGCTGAATTACAGCAATAAGTGCATGAGTAAGGACAACCTCTTGTTGTTATTATATTGGGAAATGTTCCATTGTACCTTGAATAGGAATTGAACAATTTTAGATTCATTAGCGTGAGCTTGTTCTTGTGAACAACATACATGTGTTGTGGGAGATGTTGAGGAAATGGAAATATATCAATATTCTGTTCCAAGGTTGGTAAAGGATTTGCAAAAAGAGTGTCATCCTTTTTGAAGCAAATCCCAGGGATATCATGATAGTCTTTGTTTTCTTCCAAACAGCGAATAAGAGCCAGAAAAGTATATTCTCCTTCACCTCTTACTACAAAATCACCAACTGAAAGACAGTCGTCTGGTGCAATCGTTGCGTGAATTCCGCCAAAGACTAACGGAATAGAATTAAAGTGACACTTTAGTTCTATTGCGAAGTGAGACGCACGAAAAAACTCACTTGACATAAGGCTTATTCCAACGAGTTGTATATTGTGGTCTTCAATAAATTGGAAGATAGCACTATCAGATTTAGTATCTGAATAGGGCTGCAGTATCAAGTGACTATTGTAGTAATGTGCAATAAGAAAAGAGTGAATGTATTTTGCTCCAATTATATCTGTGTTATCTTGGAATGAGATAATCGCAATGTTCAAAATAGGTACGTAAACCATAGGGGTCAGCCCTTGACAAAGGACATATTTGCTTCGATTTTATTAATCCTTCTTCTTAGTCCTGTGTCCTTTTCTATTTTCTTCCTGAATCTCTGGTATATTTTGGCTACCGCTGAATAACTGACATCGCCCATCAGTTCCCCTATCTGTTTGTTTTTGCGCCGGTATGCGCCTTTATCATATAGACTGCTATCTACGGTTCTAATTGTCTTTTGTCAATGGCTGACCCCTACTAACTCTCTGTCTCTTCATCGACTATCCATCATATTCACAATAAAGTAGCCTGTCCCTTTTTCACTCTCTAATGCAACGTAAGTCCCCTTATTTCCTTTTTCATAATCATGTATTACCGTTTAACGACCTAATCAGCGGCAGGGCAATCACCTTTGCTTAAATCAAGACACGCTTATTCCCCGTCTGCTGGTAAAAATGTATAGGATTGTCCATTTCCAACTTTTGTACAAATCAGCATATATTTTCTTAAATTATCAAAAGTCTGCTGATACTTATTTTTCCAAATTGTTCTTACAAATACTATTTCAGAATCACTCTTTTTCTTGCAAAAATCAGGCTTGGATGGAGCACCCGACACAGTAACAGCAAATTTTCTAATTGAACGAGCCCCAAGCGTATCAATCTTAAATTCCTGGCTACGTTCTTTAGACGTGGTACTATCATTTTCTTTAGGCTTGTCAATATCCTCCACCACGACTTGCGAAGTTGTGGCAGAAGTTATAATGCTTTTTAACCTCGGCAATTCCTCACTTTGCTTCTTCTTGCTGTCCTCCTTAGCTTTTGTCCATTCGGAGACCCAATCGTTATTACCGTACTTAAAATCAAATGTAACCGAATAGGCATCGAACCCGCTGTAATTGACAACTTCGAGCATGGTTTTCCATCCGTTTTCGGTCAGGCTGAATTCATAAGGCCGTTCTTTAATCAATGGATGTGTTTCTGACGGGAATTTTTGATAGACATAATAAAAGCTCAACATGCCGAGTATTCCGCCTATTATACCTATTATATTGGCTATCATTTTCATTCTATATATTGAAGATTATTTTAGTTCGAATCTACCTTGAAAACAATAAAAATATTGATTTGCTGATTAAATAGCGTATGTAACATATTAAAGGGGACGGGTTACTTTTCTCTTGCCATGCCCTCTATACTGTGCATTCGTGTCTCTTCATCGACTATCCATCCTATTCCCAATAAAGTAGCCTGTCCCCTTTTTCACTCCCTCTCCCCTTTTTAGAATTTAGAATTCAAGCCTATGTGTCGGATCGGCTGTAAAAATAAAGATAAGAAGGAGCAAAAAAAAGCCCGATATTATGCCTCCTATTAATAGTGCAATATAAGAGAACTTCTTTGATCGATCGCCTTTCTTCAGAATGTCAATTAAAGAAAGAATTACGACAGGAATTGAGGCAAACATAAATAGTCCGAATATTTGCCCCAGGACTTCTTGCCCAATTTTGATTCGCACTTCAGAAAGAAGAAGCCCGACAACTGATACAAAAGCACACAGTAATGAGATTTTGCTTGTCTTCGATATTGTTGTGTCGTCCATTGTTCCCATAGTTATGTTCTTACGACTTATTGAGAGTTATATTGGGGCATATCTGATATTTGTTAATAATTATACGGGCATAACGAATCTGTAGAAAAAGTCATTTTTAAAACGTTCCTGCTTTCTTAGAATTTACAATCCATTATTTTCTGGTTATATTTTCCTGTAACCCCCCTTTTTAGTCAGCCAGACTCTTTTGAAGTAAAGTCTATTCATCTATCCTTATTATTCTCTGCTTCATTTCTTTTGCTTTTGGGTTGGTTCAATCTTGCAGATTAAACCAGCGGAAGGTTTTCGGATGTGTTGACGGCTTTAATTTCTTAAAATCCCTCCTAACCTCCCTTTGCCAAAGGGAGGGATTCCCCCTTTTTAAGGCAGGCTACCGCCGCTAAGATGCAGCCCCCACTGCTGTGGCAACATCATCGTTTGAAACAACCCCTGATATTTTTCTTCCAAGGTACATACTAACTAAACAATGAAACCCAAAACACTGGATGCCCGCCTACGACCTGCGGGCATGACGACTTTATGTGTCCGTTGCCTTATGCTAAAAGTAATTTAGAACAATTTTCCTGGAGATGTAAAGAGAATTATTCTTCTGTCCACCCCTTAAATTATGGCTTTTTGGATAGTTTCAGTTATTTTTAAACTCCTCCCTTTTGCAAGGGGAGGTTTGGAGGGGTATTGGTAAAATAAATATAACCTCCCCAGCCCCTCCTTGGTAAGGAGGGGATTATCTAAATCAATCCACTTATAAGTTGAGGCTTACATCTATTTGATTTGCATCAAGACATAATTATCTACTTAATATATTCATTCACTTTCCCGACATCAAAATCATCCACAGACAACACACTGTCCGCAAATCTGAAGATCTTTTTGCGGGACTCAGCATTCAATTCGGGATAAAAGACAGGGTTTGCGACTACAGCCGCTCTGAAGGCGAAGAACGGTGCAGCGACTTTGGTTATCTCTTTATCTCCGGAATCTTTTATATATTCCTCAAAAAACAATCTCAGCCCCTCAAGATACGCACCCCTGATATCTCCATGGTTCTTTATGGAAAAGAATATGTAATTTATCGTGAGCGCTGTCACATCATCTGCCGGCTCTCCCCACGGCCCCCTGCTTCTGTCGAGGAGAATGAAGTCTGTCTGGTTTTGTGTTGCATACTCTTGAGATTTATCTATTTTGTTCTGCTTACTTCTTACTTCTGATTTCTTACTTTCTTCCCTGAACCATATATTCCCCGGATGGAAATCCCCGTGTATCTGCGATAGCCTTTTGTATCCCGGTTTTAATCTGTAAATATAATCTACGGACTTCTTTATTATATTTGTCATCTCCTCATAGGGGAGGGCGCCGTCAGGATACAGATCAAAAACTCCCATCAGACATTCACCATGCCCGACCGTATCTCTTAATTTTCTCCAGTAGAGTGTTTTGGAATCTTTTTTTACTGCATGGATTTCTGCAAGATAGGAAGTCAAAGCCTTTATTTTTTTGATGTCCGATATTTCGAGTTTCTCTTTGCGGGAGAATTCAGAGAGGTCATTAAAATAGTCCCTGCCTTCCCCCCTTTCCATCAAAAGATAATATTCTTTTCCTCCGCCGATTGATTTGATCGAACCGTCTTTCAGCTCTGCAAGCACATCAACAGCCTTCACGTGTTTTGGCAGATTTTTGTATTCGTCGAGGTCAAGAAGGAATACAGATGCCCTGTCAGAAGGATAATCATGCCCAAACCCCTCGCTGAGCAAGGTTTTGACAACATAGGATTTGATATCTTTTCCGGTCTTGATACTGACAAGAAACCCTGCGCCCTGTACACCTGTGCCGAGCTTTTTGATCCGAATGTTAAGAGCGCCCCTGAATTTTTTCCTGAGATACGCCTTTAATGCCTTTTCATTAATCATTTCTGCAGCTTAAGATTATGCGGCAGACGGTTCAGTCTGTTTATAGCGGGCTTTTTATGCATCTTTGGTCAAGACACAGGGGAATGAACCTGTCGTTGATTATTCTTGTGGGGCATCCCGGAGCAGGGCCGCACTGTTCGGGAGAAGGACAGTAAACCGATCTTTGCGCATCGAGCCAGTTATGATTTACGGAGATCCAGTTACTCAGGGAATAATCTATCGGGTCACAGGCCCCTGACCAGCAGCATCCGAATCCGTAGCGCTTGTTCAATAAAACGCAGTCCCCATCAGTATTGCATGAAACATCGAAGTTTATTTCATCAGGACACGGGGCAAACCGGCAATCAGGCGGTACCCTGCCGACATATGAACCGTCTGAACAGATTTTAACATCTAAAGTGCAGGCTGTATTATCATTATTATTACCATTCCCGCCGCCGCAAGAGACAAAAAAAGACGTTAACAGGACTGAAACAATAGTTATAATCTTTTTTCGAGATATTAGAGCCTGCATGGCTTTATTCTATCAAATGGACGGTTAATTGCAAGGGGGGTATCTTAAATCTCCCCGAAATTATCTTTGTATCTTTCAATAAACTCTTCATATGTATAGCGGTGCTCCTGTGTGCCGTAATGTTCTATCGCGTATACGGATGCAACAGCCCCTATTTTTGCGGAAGTTTCAATGTCTTTACCGGTAACAATCCCCTTTAACAGTCCGGCCCTGTAAGCGTCGCCTGCACCTGTCGGGTCAACAACATCGAGAACCTTTGCAGGCGGGATATCCATATCAGTCTCAGAAGTGCTTATCAGGGAACCTTTTTCTCCAAGTGTCGTAATGATTGCCCCGGTAAGACCCGAAAGTCCTTTCTTATTCATGCCTGTAATCTTCATGATCATCTCAAGCTCGTAATCATTAGAGATCAATAACATAGAGCCATCAAGCCATTCCCTTAGTGCATCCCCTTCCCACTGGGTCAGGGACTGACCGGGATCGCAGATATATCTAATGCCCTTTTTCTTGCATATGGCTGCATATCCTGTCATATCCTGAAGGTTCCCCGGTGCAATCAGCGTGATGGCATCTTCTGTTTTTACATCACTGAAGGTAAAATCTGAAGGACTCTTCATTGCGCCCGGATTAAACCCTGTTATCTGATTGTCCGACTTATCTGTTGTTATATATGCTCCGGCTGTAAACTCGGCGCTGGTTATTTTTATTCCATCCAGGGAAAGATTGTTCTCCTTTAGCCAATCAAAATAACGTTCGTAGTCTTTGCCTATAGATGCAATGACAACCGGTCTTTCCTTAAGGAGGCTCAATGAATAAGCGATGTTGCCTGCCGTACCTCCGAATTTCTCGACCATGCCGTTTACCGTAAAACAGACATTCAGGATATGTATCTTGTCAGGCAGTATGTAGTCGGAAAACTTCCCCGGGAAATCCATTATCCTGTCATATGCCATCGAACCAGAAATATAAATGTTCATATAATTTACCTCTAATCCTTTTTAAGCGACTCTAATACCTTTTCAGCAATCACTTTATTAAATCCCTTTATTACAGAGATCTCTTCAGCTGATGCCTGCCTTATCGCTTCTATACTACCAAAATGCCTGAGCAATTCAAATCTCCTTTTTCTCCCGATGCCGGGTATCTTCTCAAGGATTGATTCAAATACCCTTTTTGTCCTCAGCTTCTTATGATAGGTGATCGCAAAGCGATGGGCCTCATCCCTGACCCTTTTAAGGAGTACTGACGCAGGCCTTCCATCTTCAAGGCTGACAGGGAATTCTTTATCAGGTAAAAAAGCCCTGTCAGGGTCCTTGGCAACACCGATCACATCAATATCAATGTCCAGTTCCTTCATTACCTGAAGGGCTGCATTAAGATGCTCCCTGCCGCCATCGATAATGATAAGATCAGGGATTACTATTATTTCTTTATTTTTGTCTTCATCCCTGACCCCTGACCCCTGACCCCTAACCCCTGTCTTTTTCAGCGTTCTCCTGAGCATCTCTTTCATCATCGAATAATCATCCGGCCCTTTAACAGAGTCCATCTTTATATGCCTGTAGTTCTCTTTCCTGAAAGCGCCATTTTCCCAGAATACAAAGGCTCCTGCTGCCTCTTTCCCTGATATGTTCGATATATCGAACGCCCCGATGTTTTCGGGGATCTTATGCAGATTCATTGTTGCTGCCAGTTCCTTTATAACTGATCTCTCATCCTGAACTTTCTCGCTTATGCACAATACCTTTGCGTTTTCCTCGGCCATTTCAACAAGCCCTTTTTTGATCCCTCTTTTCGGGACAGAGATTTTAACCTGGGAGCCTTTTTTTGCAGACAGCCAGGACGACAATATTATTGAATCCTCGGGCATGAATGAACATATTATCTCAGCAGGGGGTATGATCTCTTTGATGTAGAACTGTTCTATGAAATTCTTCATAAGATAACCGTCTGCCTCTCCTGAGACGTCTTTCAGACGGAAATCCCTTGAGCCTATCATGATGCCGTTTCTCGAAAAAAGTATTTTAAAGACGGTCATATTTTCTTTCCTGAAAAAGCCTATTGCATCGACATCGCCGAGTCCCGGGGCTACAGCCTTCTGTGACTCGGATATGGTTTGTATGGACTTTATCCGATCCCTCACCCTTGCTGCTTCTTCGTAGTTCATCTCTTCGGAAAGCCTTTTCATTTTTTTCTCAAGGGCCTCCAGAAGCTTTTTGTTCCTGCCGTCGAGCAACAGCCTGATCTCGTTAATCGTGTTCATGTATTCATCGTGGTCAACCAGCCCGGTGCACGGCGCAATGCATTTTTTTATCTGGTGCTGGATACAGGGTCTCATCCTTTTTTCGAGGGAGTATTTGCAGGTCGGGATATGGAAATTGTTCCTGATAAAAGAGAGGATGTTCCACATCGCCCCGGACGTCACATAGGGATCGAAATATCTTGCACCGTCTTTCTTTATTCTCCGCACAACTTCGAGCCGCGGCCATTTCTCGTTGACTGTGAGCTTGATGTACGGATAACTTTTGTCGTCTCTTAAAAGAACATTGAAACGGGGTTTGTACTGTTTTATCAGGTTGGCCTCAAGTACAAGTGCCTCGAGTTCATTCTCAGTGACTGTATATTCGAAATCCCTGACGCTTCTCATCATCGCTGATTTTCTTTCATCGAGAGAAGAGGATTTCTGAAAATAACTCCTCAGCCGGTTCCTTAAGCCCTTTGCCTTCCCGACGTAAAGCACCTTGCTGTCTCTGTCTTTAAAAAGATAGACACCGGGTTTTTCCGGAACAGTCGATAGTTTTTTCTGCATAAGTATTAGTAATGTCATTAAGTCATTAAGTCACATGTGCATAGATTTTTGCGGTTCATCACGAATAAGCAGGAGGGGGCTGTCTTTGAGCGGCTTTTTTTGTCCCGATAGGCATCGGGAAGCGAAGCGAGAATGAGCGAAAAGATAGTTCCCTCCTGCACACTTTAATTCTTTGACAGATTATTT
>JAKAKQ010000320.1 GCA_021813425.1 Nitrospirota bacterium | reverse complement strand
TACGCTTTCCTGGAGTCTTTGATAAAATACTGCATTATGGGCCGGGACAAGAGCCACAAATGAGCATTCCCGATAAAGTCCTTCAACTGATCGAACGGTTCGAGCGGAACCGGCAAGCCTATCTATCCGGCCAGTACAATGAAACCCAGCTTCGACGTGAATTTATAGACCCTTTTTTCGAGACCCTTGGCTGGGATGTGGATAACAAACAGGGCTATGCCGAGGCATATAAAGATGTCATACATGAGGACGCAATCAAGATCGGCAGCGCAACCAAGGCCCCGGATTACTGCTTCCGCATAGGCGGCACAAAGAAGTTTTTCGTTGAAGCAAAGAAACCCTCTGTTAATGTCAAGGATGATGTAAACCCTGCCTTTCAGTTGCGGCGCTATGCATGGTCTGCAAAGCTTCCCCTGAGTATCCTCACTGATTTTGAAGAATTTGCCGTTTATGACTGCCGCGTCACGCCTGTAAAAACAGACAAGGCATCCACAGCGCGCGTGCTGTACCTCACCTATAATGAATATGGCGAGAAATGGCACGAGATAGAATCTATTTTCTCGCGCGAGGCAATACTCAAGGGTTCATTTGACAAGTATGCGGAGAAGGGTCGGCACAAGAAGGGCACAGCAGCGGTTGATGATGCATTTCTTCAGGAAATAGAATCATGGCGGGATATGCTTGCAAGAAACATTGCCATCCGTAATCCTGAACTTTCTCAGCGTGAATTAAACTTTGCCGTACAGCGGACAATAGACCGTATCATCTTTCTTCGAATATGCGAGGACAGGGGAATAGAGCAGTACGGACGGCTTATGACCCTTATGAACGGCGCAAATATTTATAGACGGCTTCTCGAATTCTTCAGAACCGCTGATGAAAAATATAATTCAGGCTTATTTCATTTCAACAAAGAGAAAGATCGCCATGAGACGCCTGATGAACTGACGCCTGTTCTTTCGATTGATGACAGACATCTTAAAGACATTATAAAACGCCTTTACTATCCTGAAAGCCCATATGAATTCTCAGTTCTTCCCGCCGATATCCTCGGGCAGGTATATGAGCAGTTTTTAGGTAAGGTTATTCGTCTTACCTCAGGACATCGGGCAATCGTTGAGGAAAAACCCGAAGTCAGAAAAGCAGGCGGCGTATATTACACCCCGACTTATATTGTGGATTATATTGTTAATAATACAGTGGGGAAATTATTGTTATCCCCCACTTTGAAAAAGGGGGGCAAGGGGGGATTTGAATCAGCCGAACTAAATCGCCCTCAACCCCCCTTTGCTAAAGGGAGAGAAACATCAGCAAATATCACCCCGAAAGATGTTTCCAAAATCCGCATCCTCGACCCTGCCTGCGGTTCCGGCTCGTTTCTTTTGGGCGCTTACCAATATCTCCTTGACTGGCACCGGGACTGGCATGTGAACAACGATCCTCAAAAATGGGCAATCGGAAAGAATCCTGCCTTATATCAGGCTCAGGGAGGCGACTGGCATCTGACGACAGCGGAGAAGAAGCGTATTCTCTTAAACAATATTTATGGAGTGGATATAGATTCGCAGGCAGTTGAGGTGACAAAGTTATCTCTTTTATTGAAAGTCCTTGAAGGCGAGAACAACCAGACACTCGAAAAACAGCTTAAGTTCTATCACGAGCGCGCATTGCCTGACTTGGGAGACAACATCAAATGCGGTAACTCCCTCATCGGCCCTGATTTCTATGATATGGAATTATTCAAATCCGACAATCCCCACTTTGGCAAAGGGGGGCAAGGGGGGATTTTTGATGAAGAAGAACGTTACCGCATAAATGTCTTCGATTGGAACGCGGAATTTCCAGCGATCATGAAAGCAGGAGGCTTCGATGCTGTGATTGGTAATCCGCCATATGGGGCAACATTTAGCGAAAAAGAAGCAGAATACTTTCGGTCAAAATATAAAGTATTTAGCGGAGTAAAGGATGTCTACACTTGTTTTATAGAACACAGCCTGTCGGTGCTGAACAAAAAAGGAATTCATTCATTTATTGTTCCCTCCGCGTGGCTGGGTGGTCCTGAATATAAGAGATTGCGTGATTTGCTTCTTCCTCATACCATTGAAAATATTATTTTGCTACCTTTCGATGTGTTTAAAGATGCCTATGTAGATACCACTGTCTTTGTTATTTCTAAACGTGCAGTAGACGAAGAACATAATGTTCAGACGCACATATATCCTAAGCGTGAAAAACTGTCGACAATTGATTTAAGAAGTAACCAGTATAAGCTTCTTAAGCAAAATCAATGGGCAAGCACAGAGGGCACGAAATTTGTTCTCGATCCTGGCACTGTCCAATTACTTGATAAGATACGTAAAAAAGTACCGCAGACGTTTGCTGATGTTATTGACATTAAACGCGGTGTGCTTTTTGATAGAGGACTGCTCACCAAAAAGAAAACTGGATCAGCAAGCTATCATTATTTCGAAGGTGATGTATATCGTTATCAGCTTAATCTTATAGCTGATCAATGGGTAGAGTTCAGCGACAAGATGAAAGAACGACCCAAGGAATTTGTGTGGTTTGAAGGCCCAAGAATTCTTTTGCGCCGACTGGTAAACAGGCGTCAAAGAATGATGGCAACGCTGGCTACAGATACGTTTATTACAAACAAAAATCTGTATAGCGTTTTGGTAAAAGATAAAGCTCTTAGTATTGCTGCTATTTTAGGCGTGTTAAACAGTCGGCTAATGTCGTATTTGTACATCAACCAGGTCACACAAGCAACTAAGGACGATTTTCCACAGGTGACAATAAAAGATGTTTTTGCGCTTCCATTCGCGAAATTCAAAGAAGATAATCATAGTCAGGACAAGATAGTTTCTCTTGTCGAGCAGATGCTTTCGCTGAACAAGCAATTGGCATCGGCCAAAACCGACCACGAAAAGACCGCCCTTCAGCGACAGATTGACGCAACGGATCAGCAGATTGATAGGCTGGTCTATGAGCTGTATGGATTGACGGAGGAGGAGAAAGGGATTGTGGAGGGCGTCCATGAATTAGGAGAATCATTAAATGACAAGTAAGGCACCAAAGCCCATTAGTGCAGCCGAAGATAAAGCATATGCTGTTTTTCGGCGTCTATTATTAGCGAAACAGTTGTATAAGCACGGATTGGAACATTCCAAATATGGCGGAGCTCTCAATAAAATGATTGCCGTACATAACTTTCATAATGCAATTGAAATCATTTTGAAAGCGATAATTCTCCATTATGACATTGAATCAGATAATCATCTAGATATTAAATTCAATGAAATGATTAAAGCGATTAATAAACATTCTTTGTTTAAGAAAAAAGATATTACACTTTCATATCAGCGAGAAATCAGGAATCTTAATCTGTCGCGTAATCTTGTGCAACATCACGGTTTTGAGCCAGAATCAAGCAGTATGGATAGCTGGCGGGTTTATACTCGTGATTTTTTGGTTCAAACCTGTCAAGACTATTTCACCAGGTCATTTGATGATTTATCACCTGTTGACTTAATTGAAGATGATCAGCTCAAAGCATTACTGAGGCTATCGTCTTCTGTGCTAAATGAAAATAATACTGAGAAAAGTGTAATTCTTTCTAGTATAGCCTTTCGATCGGCTTGCACAGCGATATTTGGAACATTACCAGAAAAGGACAGTACCTATCTTGTTTTACCGTCAGATTGCAAAATTCGCACAAACATATTAAAGGTGTTTGAAAAAATAGATGAAAAGACAAGCAATACACTATATTTTGCAGCTCTTTTATCAAGTGGGATAAAGCTGGTTGATTATAAGAGATTTCGGTCCATTGCGCTGCCTGTCGACTTTGCTATGGATGGTACTCTTTATTACTATCACAAAAAAATATACCCTAATATAGAAGATACACTCTGGGCACATGATTTTGTGGTTAACACCATAATATATTGGCAAACTCTTGGTTTAAAACCAAGTGTCCCTGATAAATTCAAAAAAAAGATGCAAATAATAATTAACGAATTTGGAGACAATCTTGATAAATAAATTTTCAGCATGTGCACAACAGCACTGACAGACATATTGACAGGTTGATTTGTGAATTGTACGGGTTGACGCAAGAGGAGATAAGGATTGTGGAGAATTCATAGAGGCAATGTATGAATTGCCACTACTGCAAGGGGCGCCCTCTATTTTTATCATTGACAGGAATTGCAAAAAGGGAATGGCATGAGTCCGAATTTATCAGAGTTAGATATTGTTATTAACTCAATCGATTTTGAGAAAAGCTGTATAAAATCTTCTTTTGAAGATTTTTCCGGCGATCTTGTTCTTAATAGAAACCTTTCCGGTCGCCCTATATTCAACGGGGTCATGACTATTGCTGATGCGCTTTGGGATATAGAAACGACAATTTATCGATTAGAATGGCAAAAGCAACTATATTTCCACAGTGAAATATCTTTCGATCAATGGTTCATATTTTCAAAGGCTGATATAAGACTATTTCATATCGAAATTCGTTCTTTGATGGATCATATAGGTTTAGTCATCAAACACATAGCACAATCGAAGGATAAACCAAAAGATTCATTTGACGATCTAAGAAAGAAACGTGATCATTACCTTCAAAGAAATATGATATCTCAGGAAGTATATGATTTATTAGATAGCTCTGATTGGTTTAACCGTTTTCGATGTATCAGAGATGCAATAGTCCATGAGGGTGCAAATGTAATCTCTTTCGGCCTTAAAAAGGGTGACCCAGTTTTATGGGCCATTTATAAACAGAATTATAAATCTTTGTTGAATGATTCTAAGTTTGTTGTAAACGAAAATGGCGTAATAAATTTTGAACGATATGCCGCCTATCACATGTATCATATATATTCATTTCTGGATAAGTTTGGAGATCTTCTTTATCAAGTGACGGGAGTTACTCGATCGCAAAAAGGGAGTGCTACCAGATCACATGGTGGAATTAAAGTGCTGCAAACATGGATAAAAGAATTAAGAAATTATTTACAACCTAATGAAATATTTCATAGGGCCGGGTCTTGAATCTTGAATTTCAGGAACTGCACAAGAAAAAATGGAACAGGCACAATTCGTTGTTTTGAAGGAGAAGGAGATGGAGAATGAGCATTAAAAGACCGCATCTCATAGTCATCGCAGGGCCAAACAGCGTAGGAAAGTCAGCAAACACCCCTCTCTGCTCAAAGGAACGCTTACGCGGAGTCAGACCCCAAGCTTAACGTTAATCCGATGCAAAAAAGAACACGCATCAAGCAGACACTAAATAAGGCAAACCCGAAGCTTGCCCGGCAGTGGCATCCGACGAAGAACGCGCCGCTGACGCCAGGGGATGTTACCCCAGGATCCAGGAAGAGAGTCTGGTGGGTGTGCAGTAAAGGCCATGAGTGGGAAGCCTCCATATACAAGAGGAATATTGGACGAGGATGCCACTACTGTACTGGTCAAAAGGTCTATAGCGACAACTGCCTTCAGACAGTAAACCCCGTACTTGCCAGGCAGTGGCACCCTACAAAGAATGCGCCGCTGACGCCGAAGGGGGTCACGGCTTACTCTCGTAAAAGGGTGTGGTGGATATGCGAGAATGGGCACGAATGGGAAACCTGCATTGCAGATAGAGCACGGGGCGAAGGGTGTCCCTATTGCTCATGCAGAAGACTGAACAAAGACAACTGTCTGCTGGCCGTTAAACCCGCCCTTGCCCGGCAGTGGCATCCGACTAAGAACGCGCCGCTGACGCCAGGGGATGTAGCTCCGAGCACCGCCAAGAAAGTGTGGTGGATATGCAAAAAAGGCCATGAATGGGAAGCCTCGCCGAACAACAGGAGCAGGGGGGAAGGATGCCCGTATTGCGCCGGGAAAAAGGCCGGGGAAGACAATTGTCTTTTGACAGTTAATCCGAAGCTTGCCCGGCAGTGGCATCCGACGAAGAATGCGCCACTGACGCCGAGGGATGTCACGCGGGGCTCCGCGAAGCTGGTGTGGTGGTTATGCGAGAAAGACCATGAATGGCAGACCAGCGTTAACGACAGGGGAAAAAAGGGATGCCCCTATTGCTCAGGCCGATACGCGACTAAAGAACACAACCTTCAGGCGACAAAAGCGATGTTTGTCAGAGAATGGCATACCACAAAAAATGCTCCTTTAATGCCAAGGGATGTAACACCGCGCTCCAATAGAACAGTATGGTGGATATGCAAAAAGGGTCATGAATGGAAAGCACGCATATACAACAGAAGCAAAGGGGTTGGCTGCCCTTATTGCGCAGGGAAAAAGGCAAGCAAGGATAATTGCCTTCAAACCCTGAATTCCGCTCTTGCCCGGCAATGGCATCCGACGAAGAATGCCCCGCTCACTCCTGGCGATGTGACCACCCATGCTGGAAAGAAAGTATGGTGGACATGCAGTCGCGGCCACGAGTGGCAAGCCAATATAAGGAATAGAAGCAATGGCAGGGGGTGCCCTTACTGTGCGGGCAAGAAGCCGACTTCAGAAAACTGTCTTGAGACCATATGTCCAAGATTTACCCGCGAGTGGCATCCGACAAAGAACGAGCCCTTGACACCGAGGGATGTCGGAAGGACTTCTCAAAGGAATATATGGTGGAGATGCGGAAAAAAACATGTGTGGCAAGAAACGGTTGTGAACAGGTTCAGGGGTTTCGGCTGTCCGGTATGTATATTACGGGAAAAATATCCTCAGAAAACCAGACATCGTGAGAAGAGATGCTGAACCACAGGAAATGGTATAAAGAAGCAATGCTACTTTTTCCCGCAAAAGGCCCCTTTCCCTCACTGCCCGGCGAAAAATCTCGGTAATGGATAAGCAGACTGACTATCTCGTGCATGAATTATACAGATTGACGGAGGAGGAGATTAAGATTGTCGCGGGCAGGGTTTGAGCAGGCAAAATTACACTGAAATTATGCTATGATAATTACAGAGTTATGGGAAGGAGAGGCAAATGGAAAAAGAAATTATTTTCATTGTTGAAGAGTCCAAGGAAGGCGGTTTTGAAGCAAAGGCTCTTGGATTTCCAATCTTTACCGAGGCTGAGACCTTTGAGGATTTAAAAAAGATGGTGCAGGATGCTGTTGTTTGCCACTTTGATGAAGCCTCACGACCCAAGGTTATCAGACTGCATATGGTTAGAGAAGAACTTCTCAACGTATGAAAATCCCCCGTGACGTCGGCGGTGAACAATTAATTCAGCTTCTTGGTAAATTTGGATATTCAGTCACCCGCCAAACCGGCAGCCATATAAGATTGACCTCTTCTGCCAGAGGAACAGAACATCATATTACCATCCCTCGTCATAATCCCCTTAAAGTCGGAACATTGAGCGGTATAGTGAAAGATGTTGCATCCTATCTTGAAATAGACCGACAGCAGTTTATAGTAGACCTTTTTAAAAAATGAGCATCTATCGAGGTTGAACCTCAATAAATTATCTCGCGGTTGGTGCATGGGTTGACGGAGGAGGAGACAAGGATTGTCGAGGCGGAAAGGATTCACCTCTTTCTGGTATAATCAATCAAAAAGGAGGTTTAAATGCCGAAGGTAACTATTGATGTAACAGTTGAGGAAATCAAAAAACTTCTTCCGCAGCTTACGCCTGATCAGGTCTTAAAATTAGACCGCGAGATACACGAATATCTTGAAACCCATATGATGATGAGTGTTGCTCAGACTGCTTTCCCGGAATGGAACGACAAGGAAGAAGACATTTACAGTGGCGTATAAAACCGGCGATATTGTTCTTGTAAATTTTCCGTTCACAGATCTTGTATCTTCAAAAGTCAGGCCGGCCGTTGTTGTAACCACGAAGTGAGAAGACGTAATAATTCTTGGAATATTTTCTAAGATACCTGAGACAATTCAAGAATCATGGGTTGTTATAGAGGGCACCGCAGAGTATTTTTCAAAGACAAGAGAGCACAAAGGCAATTTATGGACAAACTCTCCCGCGCTGTTGCTGAAGATCGAATCTTAATCACCTTTGACCCCCTAAAGTCTTTTTCACCGCATCGATAACATTGATAAGCGGAATGCCTTTTTCTTTTGCAAGCTTCCTGCAGTCTTCATATTCAGGCGCGCTTTTTGAAACAGAATTCCCAAATACAGAATATTTCACCCTTACCTTCCCATATTTTGTCTTCACAGATTTGATTTCCCTCTCCATAGTCACCCTGTTTGTTTCATAATAACGGACCCCGATAGTGGTGGTCTCTTTGAATATAAGATTAATCAGGTTATCTTTTTTGTCTGAATTGCATAAAACGCTCAATTTTATCGCGGGCCTTGTCTTCTTCATCATTATCTGCGTCAGATAGACATCAAGGGCGCCTTCCTTAAGAAGTCTTTCGATTATATACTCGTACAACTGGGGGTTCATATCATCAATATTGGTCTCGATAACTGTGATGGTTTCATTGGAAAATCCCCTCATCCCCTGCTTACCGCCTGCCTGCCGGTAGGCAGGGACCAGGCAGGCCCCTTTACCAAAGGGGTGTGGAGAGGAATTACCGATCAGGACTCTCAGGATATTCGGCCTGTCCTTAAAATCCCTCGAACCTGCACCAAGGCCGATGTGTTCAGGAGTAAAAAGGGGCATTCTGCCAAAGCCTGTTGAAAGGGTTCTAATTATTGCAGCCCCGGTTGGTGTAGTCAGTTCGGATGGTATGCCGGAAGAATAGACAGGGATGCCTTTCAACAATTCGGCAGTCGCCGGTGCAGGAACAGGCAAAATGCCGTGTTCTGTTTTTGTATATCCGCTGCCGACATTTATCGGGGTAGAAAAAACCTGTTCAACGCCAAGGAGTTCGAGACCTATTAATGTCCCAAAGATATCGATAAGACAGTCTATTCCGCCCAATTCATGCAGGTGGACCCTATCAACGGACATTCCGTGAACTCTTGCCTCAGCCTCAAAAATCCTCTTGAATATCTCATATCCCTTCTTTTTGACATCAGCAGAAAGGGTAGAAGTCTTTATTATTTTCTTTATATCTTTCCATCTCCTGACAACTGATTGCTGACCGCTGATAGCTGATTTCAGATCGACATCAACCTTGGTTGCTGAAATGCCTGCCCGCTTAACCTTCTTTTTTGTAAGGCGGTAGCCCCTGATCGGCAGTTTCTTTAAGTTTTTTTCTATCTCATTAAGAGATGCACCGGCACCAACCATCGCCCCCAGGCACATGTCGCCGCTTATTCCGGAAAAACAATCGAAATAGGCTGTCTTCAAAACATCTCCATTTCAAATTCCATAAAATATCCGATAAATATTATCACGTACAAACAGTAAATGGAAAATCAATATTTGTCAAATTCCTGACCGGTACGGTTAAAAATGCTGATTTATCTTTATTTTGCATAAATGACTGTTGTAGAATTATTCATTAATAAATAGATAGTGTCTGTTGCGGAAGCTGTTATTTGTCACCATGAACCCTTCGCTTTTTGTCATTCTGAAGGAGTGAAGCGACTGAAGAATCTCGCTCAGGACAGGCTCCGTGAAGGGTCTCGCAACTCGTTGAGTTCATGAGATTCTTCGCGGAGTTTACCCTGAGCACAAGATGGGATTCTTCGCTTCGCTAAGAATGACAGGCGAAGGGCTCAGAATGACATTTAGTGTTTTCAGTGTTATCCGCAACAGAAACTAGATAGCAAAATATGCAAATGAAATTATATATATTAATACTGATAGCAATACTTGCTTTCTTAAACCTTTCTCTACAAAGTGCTGTTTCGGAATCAGCCGAAAAACCTAATTCAGATAGTATCGACGTAGCTTTTAGCAATACAACAAAGGCTGAGCTGCTTTTGTTCTGGGATGAAAAAGACTTGTATGTCCAGACAGCCACAAGGGCTGAAAAACCGATCTCTCAGGTGGCTGAAAATATGACAGTCATCACTGCCAAGGATATCGAGGACATGAACGCGCATACCGTGGCCGAGGTCCTCAACAGGATAACAGGCATATTTGTTGATCTTACGCTGGATTTTGGAAGCAATTCCCTGATCCATATCCAGAATCCCATACATAAAAGCGCTACAGAGAGACATGTGCTTGTGCTTTTGGACGGGGTCCCCTGGAATTTTATAGGCGGCGGCACCGCTGAGACCAACAACATACCCGTAAAGATCATAGACCGCATCGAGGTCATAAAGGGCCCTGCGTCATCTGCCTGGGGCTCATCGCTCGGAGGCGTCATTAATATCATAACCAAAGAAACAGGGAGCGCATCAAGGCCGACAGGCACAATAAGCGCATCTTATGGAGAAGGGAATTCTCAGGATTACAGCGCAGAGGTATCAGGAAAGGCAGGTACTGTCGGATACTATCTGTTTGCAGGCAAACAGGAATCAGACGGTTTAAGGAACAGGAGATATTTTGACAACTACAGCCTCTATTCAAAAATAAGGCTGCCTGTCTCAAGGGATATAAATATCGGCTTCACCCTTGGCTATAGCGAGCCTCATATGAGGATGAC
>JAKAKQ010000300.1 GCA_021813425.1 Nitrospirota bacterium | reverse complement strand
GATAATGTTCTATGACAGCAGGAAGATTATAGATACTGCCGGTCATCTTATATATCCTGACGGCCTGAACAGGGGAAGAGGGAAGGGCGAGGCTGATTCAGGACAGTATGACAGGAAAGAAGAAGTCTTTTTCCCGAGCGGATGCGCAGCCCTCTATTCCAAAGGCATGCTCGATGTTATCAGCGGTTTTGACAGTGACTTTTTCGCATATGGAGATGATACCGATATAGGGTTGAAGGCCAGACTCGCTGGCTGGAAATGCCTCTTTGTGCCGACCTCTGTTGTTTACCATAAATCCTCTGCAACATCAGGCAAGTATTCTTCGTTTAAGGCATATCTTGTCGAGAGAAACAGGATATGGATCCTGATAAAATATTTTCCGCTGCCCGATATCTTCCTCAGTATTTTTTATACGATATTAAGGTATGTTATGCAGGCCTATGGAGCTTTAAGCGGAAAAGGCGCTGCAGGAAGGTTTGTTGAGGGCGCATCAAAGACGGAACTTATAAAAGTACTTTTCAGGGCCTACTGTGATGCTTTTGCAAAATTTCCTGTGATGCTGAAAAAAAGAAGAGAATTCAAAAGATATGTCAAAGTATCTTCTGCTGATTTCCATTTATGGCTGAAGAGATTTAAAATAAGCGCAAAAGAGATATCGTTGAGGGATTAGGAGATTAATTGAGGATACTTTTTATTCAGCCGCCGCCGAGGCAGATTCAAAAAGAGGAAATTGTAGTGCCTCCTCTTGGAATAGCATATCTTGCAGCAGTACTTGAGAAGAGAGGACACAAGGTCTCCATTATTGACGGTTTTGCAGAGGGGCTGGATTATAACAGTCTCGAGGAGCGCATAAAGGAAAATTCTCCTGATATCGTGGGAATAACAGGGATGACGCCTGTTATAGACAATGCATTCAGGACAGTAAAGGCTGCAAGGAAACACTCAAAGTATATTGTTATGGGCGGGCCGCACGTCTCGATGGTCAGGAAAAAGATATTTGATCAGTCCCCTGCTGTTGATTTCGCAATACAGGGTGAAGGGGAATCGAGCATCGAAACACTGATCGAAAAAATAGAATCCGGATCAGATATCAGTGAAGTGCCGGGGCTGATAACAAGGGATTTTGAAAACCCCCCTGCATGTTATATCGAAAAACTTGATGCATTGCCTTTTCCTGCAAGGCATCTGCTGCCGAACGAAAGATATAAATATATACTCTCAAAGGGCAAAGTAACCACGATATTTTCTTCAAGGGGTTGTCCATACCAATGCACCTTCTGCGACAAGACGGTATTCGGCTCAAAATGGAGGGCGAGATCTGCCGGCAATGTGCTTGAGGAAATAGAGCTTGTTGTCAGGGATTACGGGATAAAATCGGTTGTGTTTTATGATGACCTTTTTACTGTCAAGAAAGACAGGGTTGTAGAGATATGCAAAGGAATTATCGAAAGAAATCTCGACATAGAATGGAAGGCCGAGGGAAGGGTGAATATCGTTGATGAAGAGACACTGAGATGGATGAAAAAGGCCGGATGTTCCATGATTGCCTATGGCGTTGAAAGCGGCAACCAGAAGGGGCTCGATTATCTTAACAAGGGCACAAAGGTGGAGCAGATACGCAGGGCCTTTGAGCTGACAAGAAAGGCCGGCATTAAGCCTATGGGTTATTTTGTGCTCGGCATCCCGGTCGAGACATACGAGGATGAGATTGGGACTATTGAACTCGCAAAGGAGATCAAGGCAGCTTATGCACAGTTCAGTGTATTGTCCCCCACACCCGGTACAAAACTCTATGACGATGTCGTAAAGATGGGATGGTACAGGGAGATTAATGCGCAGAACCCGATGGACAAGGACCTCAAAAGGCCTGCAATCATAAATGAAAACTGGGATGAGGAAAGGTTGAATAAAATATTGCGGGAGGCGCACAGGAGGTTTTATTTAAGCCCGTGGTATGTATGGCAAAGACTTAAAGAGATCAAAAGCGCTAAAGAGTTTTTTGACAAGGCCGGCGCCGGGATCAAATTAATAAAATGGTATATGGGGAGGTAATATGTTCAGATGCATCAAGCTTCTTTTTCTCCTGACAGTTTTTGCAGCTGTTGTCTATTTCGGACACTCTTTCATACTCGACAAGGCCGGTCATTATATCTACAAAAAAGATGAGCTAAAACCCGCAGATGTTATTGTTGTCCTTGCCGGTGAACATGAAGAGAGGGTCAAATACGGCGTTAAGCTCTTTAAAGAGGAATGGGCAAAGAAGGACAGGATTATAATGGCAGGAGGCCCTGTAGTCTGGAAATATTCCTGGGCATCCCTTATGAAGGAACATGCAGAATATCTGGGTGTTCCTTCAAAAGCCATTTTAATTGAAGACAAGTCTGCCTCAACAGAGGAAGATGCAAAATATACAAAAGAGATTTTAATGAAACATGGCTACAAATCAATAATACTTGTGACTTCACCCTATCACAGCAAAAGGTCGTCGATTATCTTCGGGAAGATGCTGGGAAAGGATATCAGGATCGTAAGCGCTCCTGTTGAGGAAAGCTGGTTCAAGTTCGATGACTGGTGGAAGAGACGCCGCGACAGGTCAATGGTCCTAAATGAATATTCCAAGTTTCTATGGCTCTGGATCTTCGGGGTGCAGTAGAACAATTAATGTCTGTTTTGAGGTTTGAAATGTACTGCAACTGCAAAGTTAAACCCTGAACCTCTTCAGTCTCAATGCATTTGTAACGACTGTGACCGAGGAAAGTCCCATGGCAGCTGCGGCTATCATGGGATTGAGGAGTATCCCGAAGAAAGGGAAAAGGACACCTGCTGCCACAGGTATAAGGATAACATTATAGGCAAATGCCCAGAAAAGGTTCTGCTTTATATTTCGCAAAGTAGCCTTTGAAAGCGCTATTGCAGTAACCACACCTTTAATATTACCGCCGATCAAGGTAATATCAGATGCCTCCATCGCAACATCAGTCCCTGTCCCTATGGCAATTCCAACATCTGCCTGTGCAAGTGCAGGGGCATCGTTTATCCCGTCTCCAACCATAGCTACAACCTTTGACTCTGACTGGAGTTTTTTGACTTCACTGGCCTTATCCTCTGGAAGCACCTCTGCAAGTACTCTGTCTATGCCGACCTGGCTGGCTATCGCTTCGCCGGTTCGCTTATTGTCACCTGTTATCATAACGACCTCTATTCCGAGATCGTGGAGTGATCTTACAGCATTTACGGATTCCTCTTTTAGAGTATCGGAGACAGCAATGATGCCCGATGCAATATTATCAACGCTCAGGAACACGGGGGTCTTGCCCTGTTTAGAAAGCTTCTCTGCATCATGTTTTAAACTCCCTATGTTTATCCCTTCATCCTGCATAAGCCGTTCATTACCTAAAAGTACTGGTTTACCGTTTACTGTTGCCTTAATCCCATGTCCGGGTACTGCCTGAAAATGCTCGGCGTCTTTCATATCTATCTTATTTTCTCGCGCTCTTTTTACAATGGCCTCGGCAAGCGGGTGTTCCGAACCTTTTTCAGCAGAGGACGCATAAAAGAGTATCTCCTTCTCTGATAATCCATAAGAAACGATATCTGTGACCTCTGGCTCACCTTTTGTTAATGTGCCTGTCTTATCAAAAACAATTGAGTTAATCCTGTGAGCGGTCTCTAATGCTCCACCACTCCTGATCAGGACGCCGTTTTCTGCGCCTTTACCTGTGCCGACCATGATGGAGGTTGGTGTTGCAAGCCCGAGCGCACAGGGGCAGGCAATAATTAGGACTGCGATGAAATTAAGCACAGCATAGGTAAAAGAAGGGGCCGGGCCCCAGAAATACCATACAATAAAGGTTAAGGCAGCGATGCCCATAACAGCAGGGACGAAATATGAAGCTATCAGGTCTGCCATTCGGGCTATCGGGGGTTTTGAGCCCTGGGCAGACTGTACCATTTCTATTATGTTTGACAGCATCGTATCCCTTCCAACCTTTACAGCCTCGAACCTGAAAGAACCTGTTTTATTAATGGTGGCGCCGATAACGCTGTCACCTGCATTCTTTTCAACAGGCATGGACTCGCCTGTGACCATTGATTCATCTATAGAAGAGTATCCTTCTTTAATCACCCCGTCCGCAGGGATCTTTTCCCCGGGCCTAACGACAATAACGTCGCCTATTTCAACATCCTCGATCGGTATGTCTGTCTCCTTGCCGTCTTTAACAACCCTGGCGGTCTTTGCCTGCAGACCTATGAGTTTTTTTATTGCCTCTGATGTCCGGCCCTTTGCCCTCGCTTCAAAAAGCCTCCCAAGAAGGATGAGCACGATTATTGTTGCTGCAGTGTCAAAATATACCTCCGCAGAGTATCCCTTTATCTCAAAGAATGATGGAAAGAATGTGGCGACGGTGCTGTAAATATAAGCTGCAGAAGTGCCGACAGCTATAAGAGTATTCATGTTTGTCGTCCTGTGACGCGCTGCTGATAATGCACCGGTATAAAACTGCCAGCCTATCCAGAACTGCACAGGTGTTGTGATGACCATCTGAAGGAGAAAATTTATCTGCCTTGGCACGTCAATTATTTTTGAGAGGCCGATATGTTCCCACTGCATGAGTATGAAAATCGGCAAGGTGAGGAATGCACCGGTAATTACCCTGGCCTTTAATTTCCTGTACGAAGCCTCCCTTTCCCTCTGTTCCTTCTCAACAATATCCTCGCCTTTTTCCACCTCAACGATCTCGTATCCTGCATCCTTGACCGCCTTTTTAATTTCCCTTATGCCGGTCCGGGATGGAAAATATTCTATAGTCGCTTTTTCAGTCGCAAAGTTCACTGATGCAGAGACGACCCCGTCAAGGGATTGCAAAGTCTTCTGTACGGTCTCCACGCAGGACGCACAGGACATCCCCTTGACAGGCAGGGTTATTTTGGAGACCGATACGCCGTACCCCTGATCTTTGATGACATTTATAAAATCATCAGCTGATACAACTGACTTGTCATAATAAACCGTTGCCTTTTCAGCAGCGAAATTGACAGAGGCACTGTTAACACCTTTCAGTGCGGCGAGGGCTTCCTGTATATGGGATGCACATGATGCACAGGACATACCTGTAACAGGCAGGTCTATCCTGTTCCCTGATGCCGAAATATCCTCAGGCACTGCTGCTCCCATATATTTTAACCAGTAATTTTTCTATCTCTTCCCTGTTCTGCCTGAACCCCAGGAACATCTTGTCTCCAATAACAAGCGTAGGCGTAGCCATCCGGCCATATCTGTTTATGAGTTCTTCCCTGAACGCCTGGTCAGCTATGTTCTTCTCAGTGAACCTGATACTTTTTGCTGAAAGGAAATCCTTCAGTGCGTGGCAGTCATGTCAGTTGGGCGCTGTATATACCGTTATTTCCATATCCTTTATTGAGCCTGTTGCACAAACCTGATTTTTGTCACCCTGAGCCCTTCGCTTTTTGTCATTCTGAAGGAGTGAAGCGACTGAAGAATCTCGCTCAGGACAGGCTCCGTGAAGGGTCTCTCAACATATTGATAAAACGAGATTCTTCGCTGCACTCAGAATGACATTTTGTATCCAAATGCTATTTGTGCAACAGGCTCTGTTTCAATTATATCACTAATATTATGAATAAAATTTGAAGGCAGAATGAGCTATAAGATTATTCATCAATTCCCTTTTATCTCTCTTAAATCCTTTTTGCATGTGAAGTGCCTTAGGTTGCCGTTATAGTCGCCAACAGACATTGCGATCAAGCCGTTCTTTTCATATACAGAGGGGGAACTATGATCGTTGACATGAATACCCTGAAGATAATCTTCTCTATAAAACACCGGGAAATCCGATCCGCCGATTTCAGCAATGAATGCAGTTATTCTCCCGTCCTGCTGTCCCGCAAGCAGATATATGTTATTAAGGTCTTTAAAGAGGGTAGGCGTTGCATATCTGTTGACCTTAACCTTCTCAAACCCACTGTTTATCTTTTCCCATGCAGGCATGCCGTTTTTTAAAACCTTATAATGGAATCCGCTTATATATCCATCCACATCGCCTACTATTAATTCCCATCGACCATCCCCATCAATATCAAATACTGCTGGAGAAGCATGAAGGATCTTCGGCAATCCCCCAAAAAACTGTTTTTGCTCGACCCATATCGGTTTTTCCATGCTTCCTGAATTCAGGAATGCCTTTAGGATGCCGTCCTGCTGTCCAGTGATAAGAAGATTTTTCCCATGCCACTCGGTCAATACGCCTCTCGAAAAACCTAAAAGCCTTATGTTTTTGAAAAACCCTGGTCTTTCCGTCCATAAAAGACCGGTTGATGATCGATTCTGTTCGTACAGCTTTATCTCTCCGTTTATGTTGCCCACCACCATAAATGACTTGCCGTTTATTTCTGAAGTGGATGGGGTGCAAGATGGACCGGGAAAGATTCTTTCGCTGAAGAAATCAGGAGATTCCTCCCATTCCCTGTAATTATTATTTTTGTTCTTAAAATAATAGAATCTGCCGTTCCCCTCCGAGATCACAATGTCTTTTGCATTTGAACTGCCGTTCTCTACAAATGCCGGAGCTGCAAAACTGTCGAAAGATATATTCAATACAGTCTTGTTCCAGGATGAATTCCTGCCATTCGATTTTTCGAGGATGTAAAGATTTCCCATACTGTTGCCGGCAATAAGAACAATCCTGCTGCCGGCAGAGGTTACAGCAGGGACAACATATATCCCCAACTCAATGTCTTTAAAAAAAACCGGATCTTTTACAAATGATATCCTGTTTCTTTTACTCCTGTTTCTGAAGAGAAAAAGATTCCCGTTTGAATTCCCTATGATCAGATCGAGCTTCCCATCCTTGTTCATATCAAAAAGCGCCGGGGTTGCGTCATTCCCAACCTTTATTTCAGGTTTGCCGACCTTTATCCATAAAGGATCACTTAAAGTTCCTGAATTCCTGTAAAATACAACCTTGCCTGAATAAGAAGAAAAGCCACCTGTGCCCAAAAGGACTTCTGGCTTACCATCATTGTCTATATCGCCGATTGCAGGGGATGAGAACGCACCGGCCTTTATACCATCGAAATATTTTTCTTCAAGACTCCATGCGGCAGCATTATTTAAAGAGGTATTTCTATAAAGACGCAGATAGCCGTCTTTGCTCCCGATTATCAGTTCCTGTTTCCCGTCGTTGTCGATGTCGAAAAAGACAGGTCTTGCAAACGGCAGGACATCTATACCGCTTCTGTTAAAGTTGATTTTTGTGTCCTCTTCGCACTTAAGAGATGTTTTATATTTCTTTGCTTGAAGGACAGGTCCCTGTCTTATCAACGGCTGGTGCTGTATTTCCGGTGACGGCTGTATATGAGTGGCAATCTCTTTTTGGGGTGCGCATGACAAAAATATGAGAAGAAATATTAAAAAAGCAGCTATTTTCATAATAAAGAAAACCTCCGGCTGCCGGAAGACAGCCGGAGGCGCCATATCTATTTCACAATTATTTCGAAGTGTATCCGGCGATTTGCCCTTGCTTCTTTTGATTCCTTGTTTTTGGATGTCGGTGTTTCCGGCATAGCCAGCCTTGTCTCGCCATATGAAATTGTCATCAGCCTGTCGGCAGATATGCCTTCTTTTACAAGGTATTCCTTTACTGCATTCGCCCTTCTTTCGCTGAGCGCCATATTGTAAGCTTCTTTGCCGTGCGCACATGCATGACCTTCAATCTGGACCCTGGCCCCTTTATTCTCTTTAAGCGTTTTTATATTCTTATTAAGGATCTCCTTTGCAACATTGGTCAGTGTGGCTTTGTCAAAGTCGAAATGTATGTCTTCAAGAATTATTTTTACCGGTTCCAGTGCAGGAGGCGGTGGAGGAGTCGGTTCCGGTTTTGGGGCAGGGGGAGGCGGTGGAGGAGTAGGCTCTGGTTTTGGTGCAGGAGGTGGCGGTGTCGGCTCCGGTGCGGGCTTGGGAGTTTTTCCGCCAAAAGCAAAGGTAAGCCCTGCTGTTACGGACACGTTCTGCATATTTGTTATAACGTCCCTGACATCAACTCTGAAAGCTACATTGTTAGCGAAGAAATATTTAAAACCCAATCCCAGGTTTGCCATCAGCGTTTTGTAAGAATCTCTTTCATGCGGGTTTATGTGTGCGCCGCCTATGCCTGCAACGAAAAAGGGATTAAAAGACCTTTCGGGCGTGAAGTGATACAGGATATCTGCGTGAACCATTTGCGCCCTTGGCCCTACCTGGTCAAATGCGCCTTCGACACCTACATTTTTCGTGAAATTATACCCTAAACGCAGGCCGTATACACCCCTGTTTTCAAAACCTGTTGAATTATCAAAGATGTGATACCCTGCATATGGACCAACTTCGAAACTCCCTTCCCTGATCTCCGCCTGACAAAAAACAGGAAGAAATATAACAGATAAAATAACCATAAATACTGTTGTTCTCATTGTCCCCTCCATATGAAAAATATTAGGAATAAATATGCTGGATATAAGAATATAACGAAATAGTCCTTTTGTCAAATAAATGTATGAGTTACAGCCTTCTTCTGAACATCGCAAAGAAGTATTCCTTTGTTTTCTCGCAAAGCGGTCTCTTTAGCCATTTATTGAGGGTTATCTTCTCGGAATTTTTCAGATCTTCAAAAAATATCTCTGTCATCTGCCTGCCGAAATCCGGATCTGTTATACCGATATTACCCTCGTCGTTTCTCCTTAAGGACTGGAAATCAAGATTGGCAGAGCCAATGATGCTCCATATCCCGTCAAAAACAGCAGTCTTTGCATGCAGTATCTCTCCTCTATAATTGTATATCTCTACCCCGACTTTCAGCAGTCTTGCAAAAAAAGCCCTGGCAGCATAGTGAGCTGCCGAGATGTCTGATTTTCCAGGAAGCAGCAGCTTTACTTCAACGCCTCTTGATACAGCGTCTTCAAGTATCTGGAGCATTCTTCTGCTGGGTGTGAAGTAAGCTGTTGTCAGATAAATGCTCTGTTTCGAATGATTTATACTATAATAAAGCAATTTCCTCATCCTGCGTCTTCCTTTGGCAGAGCTCGCAAATATCGGCAGCACCGGCAGGCCATCTGGAATCGGTGATACATTTTTTTTGAAATGGATAGGGCTGCCTTTCCAAATTTCCCAGGCGTTTTTGAATGTATCAAGAAGAGTTGCTGCTATAGGTCCTTCGAGGAAAATGCCTGTATCCCTCCAGCCTCTCTTTCTCCTAAGCCTGCTCCTCAGCCTGTGATACCCCCTGTATTCATTAGCGATGTTAAGTCCGCCTGTAAATGCCCATATCCCATCGATAATTATCAGTTTCCTGTGGTCTCTGTGAACATAATGAAAAGGCGATGTCCACTTAAATGGATGAGATGCCTTTATCTGGATGCCTGATTCCCTCAGAGTTTTCCAGAATTTCATTGGGGTGTCTATGGAACCGAAGTGGTCGTAAAGGATATAGACTTTGACACCTTCTGATGCTTTCTGCTTAAGGATATCAGCGAGCTCTGTACCTGTCTCGTCGTTCCGGAATATGTAGAATTCAAGACATATAAGCTCCGTTGCGTTTTTGACCGATTCGAAGATGCTGTGAAATGATTCCCTGTCTTTCCATAAGAGGGTGACATTGTTTCCGTCAGTGAATTGAGTTCCGTAAACCCTTTGTATGTTCTTCCTTGAGAAAGACGGGTTGATACTAATAATGTTCATAATAAATAATTGCCTTAAAAATCTCTTTCTGTCAATCCTGACTTTATTTTTTCTGTATTATTTTCGATTTATGTATTAACTTTTTATCCGGTTCGCTGGATATTTCATGCCAAAATGAGCTAAAATAACACATTATATTTTTTGTTTTGCAAGGTATTAATGAATATACATATAAAGAATATTAGGGAGATAGACTGCGTCTGTGATGCCCTGATACTCCCTCTCATAGAAAATGATCCCGGTATCTACAGAAGGCTCGGCCCGGGCGTTGCAAACCTCATTAAAAAAATATTCTCGAAGGAATTCAGCGGCAAACAGAATGAAGTCTTGTTAATCCCTTCTCCTGAGGATATAAAACCTGCAAGGATCCTGTTAGTCGGCTTCGGAAAGAAAAAAGAGATTTCTCCGGAAAAGATAAGACAGGCCGGTGGAAAGGCCGCAACCTACCTTCGTGATATGGGAATGAAGAGGATTGCGCTTTCGGCCCTGGTTTTATCATCCTTAAAATTATCACCGGTTGATTTTATAGAAGGCTCTCTCCTTGGACTTTATACATTTAAGAGATACAGAACAGAAAATGACAATAAATCCGTTGACAGCATTACGATACTCGAAAAACCTTCAAAGGAACTCAATGAGAAACTTGATTGGATAAAGACAATTGCCTCTTCAGTTTATTTTGCAAGGGATCTTGTAAATACCCCATCCAATGACATGACGCCGACACAACTTGCAAAAGCAGCATTAACTCTGAGACGAAAGAACCTTTCAGTGAAAGTCCTGGAAAAGAGAGATGTTCAGAAACTTGGTATGGGGGCATATCTCTCGGTTGCAAAAGGATCGAATGAGCCACCCAAGTTCATAGTGCTCGAATACAAGGGAAGTAAAAAAGCGCCATATGTTCTTATCGGAAAATCGATAACGTTCGACAGCGGCGGAATATCATTAAAACCCGCCGAGGGTATGGAAAAGATGAAATATGATATGGCAGGCG
>JAKAKQ010000284.1 GCA_021813425.1 Nitrospirota bacterium | reverse complement strand
GACAATAAGGAATCCATTCAAGCAAATCGAATGAAGAAAGTAGTCATCCTGCCCTTACGACTTTCGCATAAACGATCCAACTATATCTTTGAAGAATGTGACATAATAGGCAAAATGCTTGGAAGATTGATAAAGGTAAGAGGGGAAAGGTGAGGGGTAAGAGGTAATACCTATGACCCATAACCTATGACCCATGACCTGATTTAAAATGCCCCAAATTACAACCGACATTTATAAGACAATCAAGGGTTTCATCGTAAGCCACCGCCGTGTTGTCGTCATCCTTATCCATCTCATCCAGACTGCCCTCGCAAATTATTTCGCCTTTGTCCTTAGGTTCGAGGCATTCCTGCCAAAGGACCAATTCCGTAATTTTGTCGATTTTCTCCCTATCCTGCTGATAATCCGCCTCGGTCTTTATCTTCAGGCAGGGCTTTACAAAGACCTCTGGCGTTATTCGAGCGTCGGGGACCTGATAAAGATACTGAAGTCTGTCTCTCTGGGCAGCATTATCTTTCTGATAATCGTCAGATACGTATTCGGCGATACACACTATCCCCGTTCGATATATGTGCTTGACTGGCTTTTGCTCATCATGCTCTCCGGAGGCAGCAGGCTCTTTGTGAGGGTCTTCAGGGAATATCTGCAGTCCGAACATTCGGGCAAAAAGACCCTGATAATCGGGGCAGGGGATGCAGGCGAGATGATCGTCAGGGACATGAAGAACAACCCGAAATATGCATATGAGCCTATCGGCTTTATAGATGACAACCCATACAAGAAAGGGCTTTCAATGCATGGTGTGCCTATCTTTGGACCGAGGAATATGCTGGGCGATGTCATTGAAAAACAGAGGCCAGAGGAAATACTGATAGCGATGCCTTCTGCAAGTCATAAGAATATCAATGAGATTTATGAAATCTGCAAACCCTTCAAGATACCGATAAAGACCCTGCCGGGGATAGCCGATATCCTTGACGGCAATGTCTCGGTCTCTCAGATAAAGCCCCTTTCCCTCGAAGACCTTCTCCAGAGAGAGCCTGTCAGGACCGATATACAATCCGTAAAGGATTATATTCATGGCAAATCAGTGCTTGTAACAGGCGCAGGCGGCTCTATAGGCTCTGAACTCTGCAGGCAGATAATCGAATATGGCCCCTCAGCCCTCATAATGTTCGACAGGTATGAAAACGGGCTTTTCGAGATAGATATGGAATTAGGCAGAAAGGTTATAGGCAATAGGTCAGAGGTTATAGGTTCAAGCCCATCACCCATCACCCATCACCTTTCACCTATTACCCATCACCCATTACCCGTTGTTGTTACAGTTGTCGGCGATATGCGGGATTCAGACACGCTTGAATATCTTTTCTCAAAACATAAACCTCAGATAGTCTTCCATGCGGCTGCGCACAAGCATGTGCCTTTGATGGAGCATAACCCGCTTGAGGCCGTGAAAAACAATATCTTCGGCACAAAGAGACTTGTTGAGGCCGCATCAAAATACAGGGCCGAGAACTTTGTGATGATATCGACAGACAAGGCCGTAAACCCGACAAATATCATGGGCGCAACAAAACGGGTGGCTGAGTTTCTAACGATGAATATGAATTCCTCCTCATCGACAAAATTCACGACAGTCAGGTTCGGCAATGTGCTCGGCAGCAACGGCAGTGTTGTCCATATTTTCAAGGAGCAGTTAAAACGGGGCGGGCCGCTGACAGTTACACATCCGGAGATTAAGAGGTTCTTTATGCTCATACCGGAGGCTGTTCAGCTTGTGCTTATCGCCGCCTCTGCAGGCAAAGGAGGCGACATATTTGTGCTCGATATGGGCGAACAGATAAGGATAACCGATCTTGCTGAAAACCTCATCAGCCTTTCGGGTTTCATCCCATATGAGGACATAAAGATAGAGTTCATTGGCCTGAGACCCGGAGAAAAACTGTATGAGGAACTCTTTGATGAATCGGAAAAGATCCTTCCGACCTTCCATGAGAAATTAAGATCGGCCATCCCACTGAACATCCCGCCGATGGATGAACTCACCCGCCACATCTCTTCACTTGAGCAGATAATCTCTGACAATTCAGTTGACGAACTAATCCCTGAAATCCGGAAAATAGTCCCGAATTTCAGGCGTGACGGCTGACAGGCAGGCAGGCGTAATTACAATGCTTATTTTTGGAATAGAGGAATTGCCGAGACCTAAAGGTGAAGGGTTCCTTTACTATAAACTTGAACCTTCTGGCCGTGAATTCATGGTTGATTATTTAAATCTCTATGATATTACTGATGACGGTTTAAAAGCCTTGTTTACTGCCGGTGCGCAGAAGGCGCGCGAGGCTTTAATCGAAAGTGGCCGGGCGCGTGATGTTTTCGAGAAGAAATACATGACTGAAAACATGTCTGACTGGGCAGCGGCGATATTGAAAGAAGTTATAGAAAATAATTGGTAACCTCCCCAATATCCTTGCAGGCACAACCGGCAAAGGGATCCTCGATATCTACTCTGATTTCAAAAATGGCAAGAGAAAATCAGGCAGGGTTCCGGAGCTATGGGACGGGAAAACCACCCGGAGGATCGTCGAAATTCTCATAGCCAATAAAATTTAGCTCCCCCCATCCTTGCCACCTCAACTTCATCTCCAACTCTCTCCTTCCTCCTCAGGACGCCCATATCCAGGCTGAAAAGCGAACAAGCTCACAAGCGACAAACCGGCAAGCTGCACAGTTCACAACCACTTACCGTGGGTTTCCCGCTTTCTTAGGAATATGAGAATAAGCCTTACCTTTCCATATTTCTCGCTTTCTTAGGAAAGTGGGATTATAATAGGCATATGGATTTCATCGTAAAGATATTCAAGGCACTGGCAAGCGATCACCGTGTCAGGATTCTCAGCCTGCTCATAAGCAGTGGGGAACTGTCCATTGAAGCTATAGCAGGCAATCTGAAGCTTCCCTACAAAACAGCAGCGCGGAACCTGAAAATACTGGAGCATGCGAATCTGACAGTCAGCAGAAGGCGGAACGGATTTACATATTATTCCTTGCGACGCGATCAGGCGCTTGAGTACAATTCGATGATCTTCACCCTCTTTGAGAAACGCAATAAGAAAAAGAAATGACGCTGCATAACGAGGAAGTGGGGGTGAGTTCCTCCGCCTGCTTCTCCAAGCCCCTCCGTCTCCTGCGCCGCAACTTCATCTCCAACCCCATTTTTCTCCCCAAATCCTTGCACCTCCGGGGTGCGGGGATTGTCACCTGCTGACGGCATGGACAGTCTCGTGAACAAATGAGGTTTAAGTTTTCTCTTGATATAGAGTATGCTATGCTATTAATAATCGCGGAGGTGAATATATGAGCAAGCTTAAAATCATATCGGACAGAAAAGATTCCGCTGAAGTCGTAAAGGGAGCGATCCTTGCTGAGCTAAAGAGGCTTGAGATATCCCTCCAGGCGACGGAGCGAAAAATCAGAGAATTTGAGGAGCGTTACAAGATACCTTCAGAGGCTTTTCTCAGCAAATTTGCCGCAGAGGACCTTGCCGGCGGCGATAGTGAATATATAACCTGGGCCGGGGAATTACAGATACGGGACAGACTCCGCGAAGAATTAAGGGACCTCCAAGAAATAGAATATGTTGTTAACTGAGTACCTGTCCGGGCTTACAGGCAGCATCAGTGAGTATGCCAAGACGGGTCTCATTCTCTCATCAGAGCTCACGGTCGATTCCAGGACAGATAAGATCGGCTTGATAAAGGGCGCAGTTGTTTTTCTCAATGGATCAAAGCTCTTCTTTACCGAATATCTTGACCTCAGGTACAAAACTCGGAAGCTTTCTTACGTTTTCCATTATCAGGACAATAACAGTAACATGATCTTCCGTTATGACAACGCAACCCATAGACCTGCTCTACCTTTTGCTGACCATAAGCATTCCGGCAAGGATGTCATTCAAGCGCCGGTCCCTGGCTTGCCTGCGGTCTTAGAGGAGATCATTGAGCTCCTGATGTTGTCATCGTAGAGCATTTCTATCGTTGCTAAAAAATCGGCAGGATCTGCGTATCATGCGTATGTACAATATCGGTGGTGTTACTACCTTATTTCACAAAAACTTCTCAAAACTTCCACAATTTTACAAGCATAAAAGCGAATAAGCAATTAAGTTCTCAAACTGTTTCAACATATAAACTCCCATCTCCCCCTTCCCCCTCTGGCGCCGCAACTTCATCTCCAATCCCAAGTTTCTTCTTCATGTCATTAAACAACGACTTAGAATGAGCATTGGGAGTCGTCAATGACAGACAACCGGCAAAGGGATTCTCGAGGCCTACTCTGATTTCAAAAATGCAAGAGAAAAACAGGCAGGGTTCCGGAGCTATGGGACGGAAAAACCGCCCAGAGGATCGTCGGAATCCTCATGGCCAATAAAATTTAGCGCCCCCCATCCTTGCCACCTCAACTTCATCTCCAATCCAATTTTTTCAGTGAACAGGCAGGAATATCCATAACATGGTAAAATTAAACAAGACATAATGGAAGCTGAGATTATCAACAGGGAGTTTCATGTTAAAGGAGTACTCTATAACATAAAGGTAAAGGGTACGAGCATAAGGATCCTTTGCCTTTCACATGCAATAGAGAGGATAAAGAAATGGGGAATTACAGAAGAAATGGTAGTTGAGGCATTAGTCTACCCAGAAGAAGTAATTGTCGGACATAGAGGGAGATATATTGCTCATAGAAGGTATAATAAGCATCTTATCAGGGCTGTTTATGAGTATGAAGGGGAATTGCCTTCAGTAATTACTGTATATTTTCCTTATTCAGATCGTTATTTTAAAGGAGGAGGTATTTATGAAGATAAAATACTCAAAGGAAGCTGATATTCTTTTAATTGAACTTAGGGATGGGACCCCTGTTGACTCAATAGATTTAAAGGAAGGGGTTATTCTTCACCTTGACAGCGAAGGATTACCGCTTGAAATCGAGATCCTTGATGCTGCGAAACTGGCAATGCTGAAAGAAATAAGTGTAGCAACACCAATAGGAGCATAAAAGATATTCTGCTTTTTTATGGGTCAGAGAAAGCATCCGGGGTCAGCATTCTTGACTATTGACTTTTGAATGGCTCCCCCGTCTTCTCCGCCAACCCCGCCGTCTCTGGCGCCGCAACTTCATCTCCAATACGATGTTCTTCCCCAAAAATCCCTGCACCTCCGGTTTTCCCTGTTCCATTACGAGTAGTCCAAATGATAATATAATTCTGTGAATAACTTATCGACTGCTTTATCCGTAAAGATTTTTTCGAAAAATGATTAACCCTTTAGATATACTGTTCACCTTTTCTCTGTCTCTAACAGTTACATTTATTATTCTTCCCCACCTTTCAAATATCGCATCCCGTATCGGCCTGATCGACCATCCCGGCAAACGCAAGGTGCATACAAAGCCCAAGCCGCTTATAGGCGGGATAGGGATAATGATCGGCGTATCCATAAGCCTTCTTCTTTTTGTTCCCCTGCAGAACCTCAGAGGGTTCTATGCCGGCCTCCTCCTGCTTGCCATCGTCGGTTTCCTTGATGACCACAGCGAGTTGAGCCACAGATGGAAGTTCGTGGCCCAGATAATCGCGGCGATATTTATGTTTTATTTCAGCAGGACCATACTCCATTATTTCGGCGACCTGCTTTCCCTGGGACCCATCAGCTTTAACAGGTCTTCGATACTCATAACCATATTCAGCACGGTCGGGGTCATCAATGCAATAAATATGATCGACGGGGTTGACGGGCTGGCAGGCGGTGTTTCTCTTGTTGCCTTTGTCTCTTATGCGATACTTTCATTTTTTTCCGGTCATGCCGAGCTGCTTCTTTTAAGTATGACCTTCTGCGGGGCGCTCATCGCATTCCTCAGGTATAACTGGCATCCATCCAGACTTTTCATGGGGGATGCAGGCAGTCTCACTCTGGGATTTGCCCTGACATTCATTTCGATCGCATTGACTCAATACAAGAACAGCCCTGTCCCTCCTGTCGCGCCTTTAATGATAGTCTGCGTCCCTATTGTGGACACACTGACAGTAATGAGCAGAAGGATTATGAAAGGCAGAAGCCCTTTTCATGCAGACAAGGCACATCTGCACCATATCCTTCTGAGGTTCGGGTTGTCGAAAAGGCAGACCGCTTCGGTTATCATCCTGTTGTCCGCCCTCTTCTCCTCTATCGGTATAATCGGGACGGTTTATAAAATACCCGAATACTATCTTTTCTTTCTTTTCTCAATATACTTCATCTCATACTTTGCAGCCTCGTTCTATATCAAGGACATCCTAAAAGCAGCAGTGAAAAGAAGAAAGGGAAGAGGTTGAGTTTGATGAGTACTACCTAAAACATCGATCATTTTTGTTGGATATTAAAGTCTTATTTTTCACTTTCTTCAAAGTCCTGAAGAGTGAAGGGATCAAACATTAAGACCGTGAAAGAGCTTGCCAGGTTAAAAGATGAAAAGGCGAAACAAATGAGGTCCGTCCCGGTCTGCATGGCAGGCAGTCTGTGATTGCCAATGCATATACTATCAATGGTATCATCTAAGCAATGGAAGAATCACTTCAGATTGAGCTGAAAAAATCTTTTGGTAAGGATGTGATTAAGACCCTGGAGGACTTTGCCGGATTCATCGGAAACGGTGTCGAGGCAATCGCTGTCAATTCTGCAACAGTAACTCTGTCATTACAGGCTGTTCAGTTAAGATGGAACCTGCCATGATACCGCCTTTGGACATCAGGGTGCTTCTGCGTGCCGGCGAATCGCAGACTGTTGAGTTCAAATCCACGTTTGACCGTGAAACCATCGAAACAGTCGTGGCCTTTGCCAATGCTCAGGGCGGAAGATTGTTTGTCGGTGTCTCAGACACAGGCACAGTCAAGGGGGTCACTCTTGGAAAAGAAACTATGAACGAGTGGCTGGGGCAGATAAAATCTTCCACGAGCCCTGCGGTTATCCCGGATATAGAAGCCATATCCCTTAAGAGGAAAACAGTGGTTGTTATCAGGGTCAGTGAGTATCCTGTTAAGCCGGTCAATACTAAGGGGAAATATTTCAAAAGGATTGCTGCATCCAACCATCAACTGACTCTCTCAGAGATCACTGACCTGTACATGCAGTCACTGCAGCTCTCGTGGGATGCCTACCCGGCCCCTGATTATTCATTAGATGCACTGTCTGTTCCTAAGATAGACAAATTTGTTTCTCAGGTCAATGAAAGCGGCAGATTTGCACTTGATGCGACGTCGCTTCTGGCTCTCGATAAACTGAGACTTGTTGCTGATAACCGCCCGACTTGGGCAGCTCTGCTGCTTTTTGCCAAAGAACCGCTGCGGCATCACATACATATAGGTCGTTTTAAAACTCCGACCATGATTATAGACGACCGCCAGATAACCGATACCCTGTTTGAAGCAGTTGAACAGGCAATGAAGTTTCTTGTGTCTAACATCAGCGTGGCTTTTCTGTTTAACGGAAGCTTGAAGCGTCAGGAGCGGTTTGCCTACCCGTTGCCTGCTCTTCGTGAGGCGCTCCTTAACGCGGTCGTCCACAGGGACTACACAAACTCCTCGGATATTCAGATCAAGATATTTGACGATAAAATTACCATGTTTAGCCCCGGCGGCCTATATGGCGGGCTTACTATAGAAGAACTAAAGACCGACAACTATCAGTCACGGATTCGCAACAAGCTGATCGCCGAAGCATTTTATCTGACGAAGAACATTGAAAAATATGGCAGCGGATTTATCCGCATTCGTAAAGAACTCGAGTCCTATCCTGCTTGTAAGTTTTCAGCTGAAACTGTAGGAGGCGGTGTTCTGGTCACCTTTTCTCAGGTTCCTGTCACAGGCAGGGAAGTAAGTGGCGGAGTAAGTGGCGGAGTAAGTGGCGGAGTAAGTGGCGGAGCAGACGAAATCCTGAACTATATAAGAATGAAACCCGGAGTGAAGACGAACGAGATTGCAGCAGCTCTTGACATTCCACAAAGAACTCTTGAGCGCTGGATTAAGCTACTTCGCGACGATAAAAAAGTCGTTTTTAAAGGATCTGCCAAAACAGGTGGCTACTATGTAACAGACGGAGATGTGAGTGAAAGATGAACCTGTACTGAATGCTGGGCAATTCCTCCCTTTTGCCCTTCCTGATATTGGCGATGAAGAAATCGCAGAGGTGACTGCCGCTCTCAAATCCGGCTGGCTCACGACCGGGCCGAAGGCAAAGCAGTTTGAACGGCAGGAGAATTAAAGATACGGGATAGGCTGATCGAAGAATTAACTGATCTGACCGAGACGAAGAGTCGGTATTAGCCAGGTATAACGATCCCGAAGAAGGGTACATCAGGGAAGTCCTTCCTGCAAAAATTTGTCTGGCGAGGCAATACATCAGGGAAAGAAGTATCTCTGTCGACATCGCTATTATTTTGAAAACACTGTACAAGATAGTAAGGTAACAGACTCCCGGCCTGACCGGCTGGGCCCAGATCAACGGCGGAGATGAACTTCCGATCCCGGTTAAGGTTGAATTTGATGAGTACTACCTTAAAAATCGGACATTCTTATTGGATATAAAAATCCTGTGGAAAACATTTTTTGCCGTGGCGAAGGCCGAAGGCGTTAAACATTAAATAAAAAGATTACATCAGCAGGATTCTTCCTGAATCCTTGCACCTCCGGAGTGGATGAAAGGGGCATGACTTTTCCGCAGCAGATTGCAGTTTAGTCTTGACTTTTATGCAGTTCCATGCAGAATAGTTATTATGAAGCGTAGCATTGAGGATAGGATCAAAATTGATCTTGATAGGAAGATGGTCCTTTTGAGCGGTCCCCGACAGGTGGGAAAAACGACCTTATCCAGAGCGCTTTATCCTGATAACTCCGAATATTTCAATATGGACAATGTGGAGCATCGCCTGCTCATACAAAAACAGGCATGGCGTCGTGATTGTGACCTGGTGATATTCGATGAACTTCACAAGATAAGAAAATGGAAGAACTGGATCAAGGGAATTTATGATACTGAAGGGGCAAGGCCGCGACTTCTTGTGACCGGATCGTCCCGCCTTGATATCTACCGGAAAGGAGGGGATTCTTTAGCGGGCAGATTTTATTCCTACCGGTTGCATCCCTTCTCTGTGGCTGAGGTCAAAGGACACTATAAGGCTGATACGGCACTTGAACATATAATGAGGCTCGGGGGCTTTCCCGAACCGTTTCTAAAGGGGAGCGATGTGTATGCAAAACGCTGGCGGCGTTCACATGTCGACCGCATCCTGCGTGAAGATTTGCTGGATATTGCAGCAGTCAGGAGCCTGAAAGGCATGGAAACCCTGGTGGAATTGCTTCGCAATTCTGTCGGGAGCACTATTTCATATGAATCCCTTTCGCGTGACCTTCAGGTTTCTCCGAATACAGTGAAGCTCTGGATCGGCATTCTGGAAAGCCTATATATTATCTTTGTGGTGACGCCGTATCACAGGAATATAGCCAGGAGCCTGATCAAACAGCCGAAAATCTATTTCTATGATACAGGTCTTGTGAAAGAAGATGAAGGGGCAAGGCTTGAGAATGCTGTCGCCTGTGCTCTTCTGAAGCGGCTCCACTTTCTCGAAGATACTGCAGGAGAGAAGTGCGCGCTTCACTACGTGAGAGATAAGAAAAAAAGGGAGGCAGACTTCCTGACTCTGCGTGACGGCAAGACGGAATGGCTTGTCGAGACCAAACTGGCGGATACAGAGACAGTGTCTCTTAAACACTTTTACGAATTCTTTCCAAAAGAAACAAAACCCATTCTCCTTGTAAAAAATCTTAAAAGGGAACTCTTTCTCGACGGCATTCATGTTAAAAAGGCCGGCAACTGGCTTGAGGGCCTTGAGGCGTAGAATCCAATAACGCCTGGTTATCCGATTGCTTCCACCTCCAGGTTGGAGGACATCGCTATTATTCTGAAGACACTTTACACGATAGTAAGGTGACAGACTCCTATCCTGCCCTCTCAAAAAAGAAGTTTTGAGTTATGAGTTTTGGATTTTGAGTTGAAAATACAGTGTGCCTTAACTAAGAATTAAGAATTCAAGATCAATAATTTAAAAAAGCTGGGCGCAGATCAACGGCAGGGATGAACTTCCGATACCCGTTAAAGTTGAGTTTGATGAATACTACCTGAAAAACATGTCGTTTTATTTAGATTTGAAAATTATTTTTCTGACCTTCTATAAAGTCATAAAGAGCGAAGGGGTGACACACTAAAAAAAAGCTGACAAGCGAACAAGCAACAAGCGACAAGCCGGCAAGCATACAAGATCTTTGCTCTCCGTTCTCTGCTGATGAGCTGTCCTGCTCCTTCAATCCGAGCGATTGATATTAATGTAGCTTATATGCTACAGTAGGGCATGGGCTTATGGAAAATTATCCATATACTATCGATTATTATCTCACTGAAAAGGGAGAAAGGCCTTTTAAAAAATGGCTTGACGGACTTAAGGATATTGCGGCAAGAAATACTATCCGTGTACGGCTTGATCGGGTACGTTTGGGAAACTTCGGTGACAACCGTCCGGTTGGCAAGGGTGTTTTTGAACTCAAGGTCGATTATGGGCCTGGCTACCGTGTATATTACGCCATCGAGGGAAAAGCGGTTGTTCTGCTCCTGATCGGAGGAGATAAATCGACGCAGGGAAAGGACATCGCAAAGGCTCAGGAATATTGGATGGATTACAAAGGGAGAAAAAAGGATGAGAAAAAGGATTAGTACATACCAGGAAGACCTGATAGAAGCGCTCAAGGACCCCCGCGAGGCAGCAGCGTATCTCAGCGCTGCGATCGAAGACGGCGACCGAGAGG
>JAKAKQ010000067.1 GCA_021813425.1 Nitrospirota bacterium | reverse complement strand
TTCAGGCAAGGTTGACAGAGGCATATTGATTTGTGGCACCGGCATCGGCATGTCAATGGTAGCCAACAAGTTCCCTAATGTAAGGGCATCCCTGTGCAACGACCTCTTTACCGCAAAGATGAGCCGCATGCACAACGATGCAAATATACTTGTGCTTGGGGGCAGAATAATCGGGAAGGACCTTGCTGCAGAAATAGTGAAAGTATGGTTAAACACACCGTTTGAAGGGGAAAGACACCTCAGACGGCTCGATAAGATCAAGAAAATAGAGGAAAATATTAACTCGAATGGGACCAGATAATCTGACGACCACGGATCTGCAGGTTTATGAAGCGATTCAAAGTGAAAAAGACAGAGAGCATGCAAAGATATTGCTCATAGCTTCCGAAAATTACGTAAGCAACGCTGTCCTTGAAGCACAGGGCTCTATCTTTACAAATAAATATGCCGAAGGTTATCCGGGAAAAAGATATTACGGCGGATGCGAGTATGCCGATACAGTTGAAACCCTTGCAATAGAAAGGGCAAAACAGCTTTTCGGCGCTGAACATGTAAATGTTCAACCTCATTCAGGGTCACAGGCAAATATGGCAGTTTATTTTTCGATGCTGAAGCCCGGCGATACAATCCTCGGCATGAGACTGAATCATGGAGGCCATCTTTCTCATGGCGCCTCTGTAAATTTCTCCGGAATGCTTTATAAGAATGTCCCTTACGGTGTAAATAAAGACGGATACATAGACTATGACGAAGTACGAAGACTTGCACTTGCACATAAACCGAGGATGATAGTTGTGGGCGCAAGCGCTTATTCGAGAATCATCGACTTCAGGACATTCTCAGAAATATCAAAAGAGGTCGGGGCATACCTGATGGCGGATATAGCACATATAGCCGGCCTGATCGCTGCAGGCATACATCCTTCACCTGTCTCCTATGCCGACTTTGTAACCACAACAACCCACAAGACTCTCAGGGGTCCGCGTGGTGGAATGATAATGTGCAGGGGGGAATATGCAAAGGCTGTAGACAAGATGATTTTCCCTGGAATACAGGGAGGCCCGCTTGTTCATATAATAGCAGCAAAGGCTGTAGCGTTGAAAGAGGCGATAAGCGAAGATTTTCGGAAATATCAGCAGCGTGTAGTTGATAATGCCAGAAGACTTTCTTCTGAACTGACCAGGAAGGGATTCAGGATAATTTCAGGGGGAACCGACAATCATCTTATGCTCGTCGACCTTACAAATAAGGGCATAACAGGAAAAGATGCGGAATCAGCGCTTGACAGGGCAGGAATAACAGTAAACAAAAATACCATCCCTTACGACGAAAGACCCCCTGCTGTAACCAGTGGAATGCGTTTGGGCACGCCATGCATAACAACACGCGGGATGGGACCTGAGGAAATGACCGAAATAGCCGATCTTATATCATCAGTAATAGACAACAGCAAGGAACCTGCTGCAATAGACGCTGATGCCAAAAGGGTTAAGAGTCTCTGTGACAGGTTCCCGATTTACAAATAAGTGAGAAATAAGAAATGAAAAATAAGAACTTAGAAGTAAGAAATGAAAAAGTAAGGATATTTAGTTCTCATCTCCTATTTCTCATTTCATATTTAGCTTAATATGAAATGCCCCTTCTGCGAAAATCCTGAAGACAAGGTTATCGACTCCAGAACGAGCAAGGAAGGCAACGCCATCCGCCGCAGGCGGGAATGTCTTAAATGCGGCAAACGCTTCACTTCATACGAAAGGGTCGAGGATGTTGTGCCGATGGTTGTCAAAAAAGACGGCAGGCGTGAACCCTTTGACATGGATAAACTGAAAGCCGGGCTTTTGATCTCGTGCAAAAAAAGACCTATCGAGACCGAAAAGCTTGACGGTATCGTTGAAAACATCGAGAAGAGACTCATCGGTCTCGGTGTCAAGGAGGTGCAGAGTTCATGGATAGGAGAGGAGATAATGTCAGTACTTAAAGACCTGGACAAAGTTGCATATGTGAGATTCGCCTCAGTATACAGGCAGTTCAAGGACATTAACGACCTGATGGATGAAGTAAAGGTACTTTTCGAAAATAAAGATAAAAAATAATGGGCAAGCCTCTTCTTTTGATAGTGGAAGATGATGAGAGTATCGCCCTGGGCATAAAGCTTTTTTTTGAAGGCAGGGGATACGATGTCATAAATACAGAAACAGGGGCAAACGGACTCAGCATAGCACTCAGGGAAATACCCGATACTGTCATCCTGGATCTCAGACTCCCTGACATCAACGGCATTGAAGTTTTAAGGGAGATAAAAAAAGACTATCCGGAGATATCGGTAATTATAATGACAGGCTATGGAGAGATAGGAGAAGCGGTCATGGCAATGAAACTGGGCGCTGAGTACTTTTTTCAGAAACCGATTGATACGAATGAACTTGCAGTGATCGTTGAAAAAAGCCTCGGTATAAAACAGATAAAACAGGAAGCCGTACTCAGCAGAGGTTCCCCCTATCCGATTATTGGAAGAGGCATGCAGACCCAGGGTCTTTTGCATATGATAAGCCTGCTGGCGTCCAACCCTTCGACTACTGTACTGATACGCGGCGAGACCGGAACAGGCAAAGAACTGGTAGCACGCAATATCCATTCACTGAGCAGCAGGAGGGACAAGCCTTTCGTTGATATAAACTGCGCCTCTATACCTGAAAATATCTTTGAAAGTGAATTGTTCGGCTATGAGGCGGGTGCATTTACCGATGCTAAGAAGACAAAGAAGGGTCTGTTCGAACTGGCTGACGGGGGAACGCTTTTCCTTGACGAGATAGGCGACCTGCCTCAAAATGCTCAGGCAAAAATCCTGAAGGTAATTGAGAACAAGACCTTGAAACGCCTTGGCGGCACAAGGGATATAAATGTGGATGTCCGCATAATAGCCGCAACCAACAAAGACCTCGAAAACCTTACAAAAAAGGGTTCGTTCAGAGAAGACCTTTATTACAGGCTCAATGTAATACCTTTAGTTATCTCGCCTCTCAGGGAAAGACCCGAAGACATACCTCTGATTGCTGATTTTCTTTTGGAAGAGATAAAAAAGGCCATCGGCAAAAAAGAAATAGGAGGGTTTACAGGGGAAGCAATCGATATGCTGTGTTCCTACAAATGGCCTGGGAATGCAAGAGAATTAAGGAACGTGATTGAACGGGCAGCAATACTATGCCGGCAGGGTGAGATCTCAGTTAAACATTTAATCCTTCCAGATGAGAAGCCACAGTCAGAAACCCTTATGACTTTAAGCGAGATCGAACAGACGCACATAAAAAATGTCCTTCGTTTGACAGATGGAAACAAGACCAGGGCTGCCCAGATCCTCGGTGTTGCCAGATCAACACTCAACGAGAAGATAAAGCTGTTTAATCTACAGTGACTGATTTTCGGTCACGTTGTCCGGATTCCGGTCAGTTTCTATTATTTTTACCAGCTCAATAATTTACTTAAAATAACCCGGCCATAACTTTTTCAGTCGCCTGTAACAAGCCAACCGAAAAGCTCTTTTTGCTGTCATTGCGAGCAGAGCGAAGCAATCTCATTGCTTTATAAATCAATAAGTTACAGATTGCTTCGTCGTGGAAACCACTCCTCGCAATGACATTAGCGAGGGTCTTCAACAACCTGTAACGTCATAGTATCATGTATTATTAACCCTTTTTGAATGCCTACAATTGCTACCCGAGGCCTGGTTTTTCAATTCTGCCATCCTGGCATCCATCTTGCGATATACAAATGACAAATAATTCAGGAGGCATTTAATGAAAAAAATACTTATCGTTGATGATGAACCGACAATCCTCATGTCACTCTCCCACCTGCTGAGCAACAGGGATACTACTGTAATCACAAGCAGCAGGATAGAAGAGGCTGAAGAGGCGCTTTCACGGTACACATTCGATCTTGTCATCGCTGATATAAGGATGAGCGGTATGTACGGGATAGAAGGGCTTGAGCTTCTCAGCTATATAAAAAAGCTCAGTCCAAAGACAGAGGTGATAATTATGACCGCATATGGTTCAGACGAAATAAGAGAGGATGCATACAGACGAGGAGCTTTTCACTATTACGAAAAACCGATCGACGTGACCCATTTGATATCAAAGATCCAGACGCTTGGCATTATCTTACGGTCAGTGCAGAATGCAGGCTTATAAACAGCTTGAAGAACTTATGATTAGGAGGATAATATGTCCATTTTAAACAAAGTACTGATAGTAGATGATTCCCAGTTGATACATTCAATGTACAAACTTGTGCTTGGTCGATATAACTGCAGGATTGTAGATGTGATGAACGGACTCGAAGCGATTGATACACTTTCAAGGGAAAACGATTTCGATCTCATCCTCCTCGATATAAATATGCCTGTTATGAACGGGCTGCAATTCATGGAAAAGATAAAAAAAGAAAACCTTTACAGGCATATCCCTATAATAGTTATAAGCACAGAAGGCAAGGAGGAAGATACCCTCAGGGCCCTTAAACTCGGTGCATGGGGTTATGTTGTAAAACCCTTCAAGCCCCACATGCTTTATGAACTTATAGAGAAAGTGGTTGCAAGAAAACCACCCTACCTTTCGACTGTAAAAAGCATATAGAGATGGAATATTCAGAACTCATAAAGGATTTCCTTGACGATGCAGACGGACATCTTAAGGCGTTTGACAGCGCGCTGCTGTCACTGGAAAGGCACGGGCTTAACAAAAATATTATCATGAACGTCCTGGGTTCTCTTCATACACTAAAAGGCAATTCAGGCATGATGGGGTTTGAATCACTCAAAAGGTACATACATGGATTGGAAGAAGTTCTTAAAAAGATCGATGATGGCAATATAGAGCTTGAGATAGCTATAAACGCCCTCCTTAATAGTGCAAATGTGCTGAGAAGCGCACTTCAGGGAATAGGCCATGAACCCTCTTTTAATCCGGACCTTACTGACGACATACTGTCCCTCCAGAAATGTCTGGATGGTTCAGGCAACGACTCTGAGAGGCTGGTAGTAGATCCCGAATCATACCTCGGCTCAAAGACCAATACCATAAAGGTAGATTTCAAAAGGCTTGACGACCTGCTCAATCTTGTAGGTGAGTTGGTCATATTCAAAACAAGGCTTAACCAGATAGAGACCGAGATCAGGGGAGCAGTTAACAACAAATCTATTTCCAAAGAACTGAGTAACAGCCTTGAGCTTATGGGTAAAACCATATCAGGGCTTCAGGAAGGCATCATGAGAGCGAGGATGCTTCCTGTAAATCATGTATTTAATAAATTCCCGAGGATGGTAAGAGACCTTTCGAAGTCCCAGGGAAAAAATATTCAACTGGTCTTCGAAGGTGAAGATACAGAGCTTGACAAAACCGTTATAGATGAACTCGAAAAGCCGCTTTTGCATATAATCAGAAATGCCGTTGACCACGGCATAGAGACCCCCAAGGAAAGGATTTTAAAAGTTAAAGACCCTCTTGGAGTGATCACTCTTTCAGCGGCTCAGGAATCCAATTATGTAATCATAAAAGTGAAAGACAACGGAAGAGGGATAAACTATGAGAACATAAGAGAAAAGGCAATTGAAAAAGGTTTAATAAAGACAGAAGATGCCTTTGATAAAGACAGTATTCTCCCTTTAATTTTCTCGCCGGGCTTTACAACAAAACAGGAGGCCAGTGATATTTCGGGAAGAGGGATCGGGCTTGATGTTGTCAATAAAAACATATCAAAACTGAACGGCCAGGTCATTGTCGACAGCATACATGAGAAAGGCACAACCTTCACGATCAAACTCCCTCTGAGCCTCGCAATAATCCCTGCCTTGATGGCAGAGACAGGCGGAGAGGTTTATGCCATACCCATGAGCACAATTGATGAAAGCATCAAGGTCAGGGAAGATGATATACATGTTATAAACAACCGCGAGGTAATAAGGTTCAGGGAAAAGGTAATACCTGTCGTAAGGCTTAATGATTTCTTCGGCCTTGACAGCAAGAAAAAGAAGAGGTTTTACCTTGTGATACTCGGCAGGGCGGACAAACGTCTTGCCATTGCAGTTGACAGGCTGAAGGGCCAGCAGGAGATCGTCATAAAACCCCTCGACGATACCTTCGGGAAGTCCTATGGCATAGCAGGCGCATCCATACTCGGTGATGGCAGGATAGTCTTGATAATAGATGTCTTGTCATTCTGGAATAAAGATAAGTTAAAACAGGAGGTGTAAAAATGGCTGAAATACATTTGCCGGCTTCCGGACTTGCCGAGGACATATTGTCAGATTTCAAAGAGAAGTCCGGGGAATACCATCTCGTCACATTCAACCTCGGTGAAGAGTACGGGGTTCCCATAAATCAGGTCCAGGAGATAGTGCGGGTCGGGGGCATCACAATGGTCCCGAATTCGCCTTCTTATATGGAAGGGGTAATAAATCTGCGCGGCAGGGTGCTGCCTGTGCTGAATCTGAGAAAAAAACTTAAACTCTCTGCCAGCGCTATGGGCAAAGATTCAAGGATTGTTGTTACAGAGGTGGGCAGCAAGGTGATAGGGCTTCTTGTAGATGCTGTTTCCCATGTTATTAAAGTGCCTTCGGAGTTTGTGGAGACAGCACCTGAAGAAGTTCTGGAAGTTGACACCGATTACATCACAGGGGTCGGCAAGCTTCAGGATCGTCTTATTATCCTGCTGGACCTCGAAAAGCTGCTCAAGAGAGAAAATATAGAAATTAAAGAAGGCGGAACAGACTTGCAACGAGGAGGGAACAATGAATAAGAAAATTAATTGCTGGGAATTCAAAAAATGCGGTAAAGACAAAACAGGGGATTGCCCTGCATATCCCAAAGGCGGAAGGGTATGTTATCTCGTGGCAGGTACAATGTGCGGGGGAAAAGTCCAGGGACAATACGCCCTTAAGATCCATAACTGCAGGGAATGCGATTTTTATAATGCAATGGTAGTCGAAAAAACAGTTTAATGAAATTAAGGATAAGAACTTATATGTTTAACTGTAATCGCTGGAGGGCAACATGAAGATAAAAATAAGCACAAAACTCTTTATCGGCTTAGGAGTAATACTTGTCATGGTGGTTGCAATGGCGGGTGTCTTTTATCTTTCCATGAAGAATGTAGAGGCTTCAAAGACAGAAGCACTTCAGATGGCGGAACTGAACACATTTTTCTCGGACAGGGTAGTCGACCACCTTAAGTGGGTAGACGGACTTTCATCAGGACTGTTTGTACAGGGCAAGGAATTTAAGGGCAAACTCGATCCGGGTGAATGCAACCTCGGTAAATGGATGAAAACTTTTAAACCCTATTCTAACGAAATCACTGAGCCCTTTAATCAGTTGAACGAACCGCACAGAAAACTGCACGAATCAGCAGGCAAAATAATTACGAGCAGCAATGAAGGACATAAGGAAAAGGCGCATGAGATCTTTATTTCGGAGACCATACCCGCTGTTACCGCAGTGCAGGAAAATCTGAACAAGATGAAGGATATACTGAAGCAGGATGAGGAAGCGAAAGATAAACAATTAAAGGCCGCTATCAAACAGGCTAATGCTCTGAATCTCGGGCTCGCAATATTTATAATCTCCTTTGCTGTTATAGGCGGAACGATCTTTGTAAAAGGGGTCAGCAGCGGCATTACAAAACCTGTTGAGACAATGAAGATCTCGATGGGGAAAATAGCAGGAGGGAACCTTACTGAAAATGCCGTCATTAATAAGGGCAGCGAAGAAATCGTCCATATGTCCTCAGAATTCAACAAGGTCGTCAAAGGCCTCAAGGATATTATAGGCAGCGTTGTAAAATCTTCATATCATGTAGCCGTAACTGCGGATAAAGTTGCAAAGAGTTCCAATCAGATAGCGAAGTCTGCGCAGGAGGAGGCATCGGCGACAGAGGAGACGACTTCTTCCATGGAAGAGATGGCTGTATCGATCTCGCAGGTTGCAAAAAACACAGAGGCGCTTGCAACGAATGTCGATGAGACCTCTTCAACAATAAATGAGATGGCAGCCTCGATAGAACAGGTTGGGAAAAGTGCAGATAATATGGCTGCTTCTGTTGAGGAGACCTCGGCCACTATCGAGCAGATGCTCGTATCCATAGAACAGACAGCAAAAAACACGAGTTCAATGACCGAGTCGGTAAATGTGACATCAATGACTGTCGAGAACCTTCTTTCATCCATTGAGCAGATTGCAAAAAACACAGAATCCCTGAAGAACATGGTCACGGAAACATCAGGTACGATAGAAGAGATGACAAGCACAGTAAAGGAAGTGGCCGGAAGGATAGAGGGCTCTAACAAACTGAGCCAGAATGCGTTCAGCGAGGCTGAAGAAGGCGGCAAGGCTATATACCAGAGCATTGAAAGCCTTCAGAACATTGGCAGGACAACGGAAAAAACCATGGGTATAATACAGAACCTCGGGAAACGTTCAGAGGAGATAGGCTCGATAGTCGAGGTCATAGACGAGATAGCGGATCAGACCAATCTTCTTGCCCTGAATGCAGCGATAGAGGCTGCAAGGGCCGGGGATGCGGGAAGGGGTTTTGCCGTAGTTGCAGAGGAGATACGGAAGCTTGCAGAGCGTTCCATGGAAGCCACAAAAGAGATTGCGGGTGTGATCAAGCAGGTCCAATCCGAGACGGAAACCGCGATTAAAGCGACAGAGGAGACATATCGTGAGGGCAAAGGCGGCATCGTGCTTGCGGAAAACAGCAGGGATGCATTTACAGAGATAATAGCATCGATGAAGGAGAGTTCCGAGGTGATTCAGGGCATAGCCAAGTCCGCATCGGAACTCAACAAGGCTATAGAGCAGGTGATGAAATATGTTTTAGATATGAATTCATCGACAGAAGATGTTGCGGGCGCTGTAAAGACTCAGGTAAACGGCGCGGGCAATATAAGGATCTCCCTTGATAAGATGAACAAGATGGTGCAGGAAGTAAATATAGCGGCAAAAGAACAGTCAATCGGCGGCAAGCAGATAAGGGAAGTTGTAGAGCGCATGAAAAATATCGTTCACGAGGTCGGGATTGCCGTAAAAGAACAGGTCGGCGGCACAAAGCAGATAGTCCAGGCAGTCGAGATAATGCATAACATGACACAGGGGGTTGCAAATGCAACTGCCGAGCAGAAGCTGGGGGGAGAGACGATCGTCAAGGCAATGGAAGGGATGAGCCAGATATCTTCGGAGAACCTTAAGCTCTCAAACGACATGGTGACTATATCAGAGGATACGCTATTTCAGATCGAAAACCTTCAGTATTCTATAAGTAATTTCAGGATCAACTCTAACGGACACAAAAGGTGCTGGGATATTTTAAACTGTCCTGTAAGCTCCAGACAGAAATGTCCTGCACATGGTTCTGAGGAAGACCGCTGCTGGCTGATAACAGGCACATGGTGCAAGGGCGCACAGCAGGGGGATGCGAGATCGAAACTGAGGAACTGCATGACCTGCGAGGCTTTCAGGGTCATCCAGGGAGTGGAAGTTTAGATAAACCGATATGAAAACGGAAACAATAATGACAAATAAACATAATAAACTCATAGAAAGGATGTCGAAGAAGGACTGGTGGTCCAGACAGAAAGCGATCACCGAGCTGGTCAAGCACCCCGAAAAGGAATATGCGCTGACCCTTGAGGAGGCCATCAGAAACCACGATAATGCCAATATCAGAAATACTGCAATGGAAATCTACAAGGCCCTTGGTGAAAGGGCGCTTCCGTATCTTTTTCCTTTATTAAGCGATAAAGATCACGAGGTCCGTCTCTTCTCGGCAAACATACTCGGTGAAATAGGGGATAGAAAGGCGCTCCCCTGCCTCCTTGCATCCATTAAAGATACGGATGAAAACGTCAGAATCGCATCTGCTGAGGCATTGGGAAAGATAGGTCATGAGGAAGCACTGGAAGGATTAAAAAAGGCATTGAATGACGACCCGTGGGTTGCCATGTCGGCATTACAAGCCATAGGCGAAATAGGGAGCGGAAAGGCGCTGGACATCCTGTATGGTTGCCTTGATAAAGAAGAATATCAGTGCCTCGCCATCACCACTATCGGGAACAAGGGGAATAATCAATCTATAAAATACCTCACAGCATTCATAGATAGGCCAGACACAATGTTTCACAGGGAACTGGCGCTCGAGGCGATTATTAAAATAGCTGAAAGGGAAAAATTTAAGCCAATGCCGGAAAATTTCAGCAAGCTTGTCCCTGTGCTGATAGATTTAATTAAGTCTACAAATTCCGAAGTAAAAAAATCTGCTTTCATTGCGTTGTGCTGGTCGGAAAACATCAAGGGGTTGCCCTTATTTCTCGATGCTATAAAGGATGAAGATCTTCAGGAATATGCAATCGACGGGCTTCTGAGCATCGGGAAAAAGGCAGCGCCGGCAATAACCAAAGCCCTGAAGATCTCATCCGGCAACCACAGGGGAATCCTCGCAAAGGTGCTTTCAATGTTAGGTGACAACAGAGCGCTTATACAGTTTAAAAAAGACGAAAATCCCGAGGTGCGCACAGAGGTAGCCCTTGCACTCGGTTCGGTCAATTCAAATACATCTATCCGGGCATTATTGAAAATGCTTTCAGACCCTTATGAAGAGGTGCGCATGGCTGCGCGCAGAAGCCTTGCATCTCTCAACAAAAACAAGCTATGACGGGATACTCAAAAGACGCGTTAATGTCCGATGAGGAATTTCAGCTCCTCAAAGGCCTTATCAATAAAGAATTCGGAATATCCCTGAAGGGCGACAAGAGATTAACGCTCCATACAAAGGTATCACACAGACTGAGTATCCTCGGCCTGAGAACTTACCGGGACTATTACGATTTCATCATTTCTGAT
>JAKAKQ010000237.1 GCA_021813425.1 Nitrospirota bacterium | reverse complement strand
CAATAATCGGAATAGACAGAGGCGTTGAAATAAAGTGCGTTGCCGGAGGACATGTGGAAGGGACTGTCCTCTGCGGGAAGAGAAAATATAAAGGGTTCCCCGATGTTAATGACCCCGGCGATATACTTAAGCAGTTCTGCGGTCTTAAGATCGGCGTGCCGGGCAGAGGCTCCATACACGATGTGATACTTAGAGAATATCTCGAGAGATTTCAACTTGAAAAAGATATAGAGGTCATGAATTTTCAGTGGGCTGATCAGGTTACAGAAGCTGTTGCCAGGGATGAAGTAGCCGCTGCGATCGGGACCCCTGCACTGGCTGTTGCAGTAAAGCGCTATGCAGACGGAAAGATACTCTGTCCTCCGTCAAGACTCTGGCCGAACAATCCGAGTTACGGGATACTTGCCTCCGGCAGTTTCATGGCCGAAAAAAGTGAGATCATGGAGAGATTCCTCATATTGCACGAAGAGGCGACTTCAAAACTCAGAAATGAACCGGCAGAGACTGCAAAGACGATCTCAGATTATGTCGGGTTTGTTGATATTGATTTTGTCCTGGAGACACTGAAGATATCCCCCAAATACTGCGCCCAGATTACAGATGAATATATTTCCTCGACAATGGAGTTCGTAAAGGCATTAAAAAGGCTCGGATATATCAAACGCGAGATATCTCAGGATGAGATTTTCGATACATCGCTGATAAAAAAGATACACCCTTCAAAAGATCATTATAGTGATGGGATTGCGATACCCGATTAATTCTGCTTCGAATTAAGCGAGCTAAAGCCCGAGATTCCCGAAGATTACCGGCCATGAAGCGATGCATACGAAAACGACTGTGAACACAATACCGAGCGATAACCATTTCTTTTCCGACCTCTCTATCTCTTCTGTCAGCGAGGAGATTCTTTTCAGAGGCTGAAAAATACCCGGCAGGAGTCCGAAGAATACCCAGCAAAAGAGACTTATGTACAGAGGATATCCTATGAAATGATAGTTCTTTTGAAAAACATCAAAGGGGCAGTGATGAGACGGCATTTCATAGATATAAAGTGAAATAAAGGAAATAATCGAGGCCATCGATACAAGAAAGGAAAATACAGCGAGGAAGGTGATTGCGTATCTGAGAAAACCGGATTTATATTTAAGACAGAGCAGCGCCGTGCCGATAAAAAAGAGAGCTGTTATATAGAATAACCGGATCATCGGTTTTGGAGGGAGGGCAGCAAGGTCGGCTGCCATGCCTGTGCCTGATTCGCTGAAAAGTGAACCGCAGCATGACGTGATTATCTCCGGTCTTAACCCGGAAAAGTAACTTACAAGGAAATACAAATCCAGTCCGACTAAAAGCGTTATAAATATCATGGCGATATATTTGGGCTTTGCCAACGGATAGTCTTCTGCCTTCAGGTCAATATTGTTCAGGGCGATCCATATCGAAGATGCAAAAAAGATAATAATCTTTGTGTAAAGCGCATACCAACCTACAGGGTTTGCATTCAGACTGCCTGTCGAGCACATTGCCCCGACAAAAAGCCTGTATATATCATCGACCGTGTAGATGTAAAGCAGACCGGAGATGATTTCAAAACCGAGGGCATATTTTATAATGGAAGAAACCAGATAGGTCTTTTTTTCAAGGGTGAGTTGTTCTTCTGAACTGCTTCTGATATCCCACCTTGTTATTATCCTGATGCCAAGTATGCTTGCATAGAGCATCATGATAAAGACGATGAAGGAGCCCGCTATCAGGGCGAGGATGCCGGGATGAAGTATCATTTAACAGTAACGCCCTGTATCCTGCCGTCTCTCATCTCAACTATTCTCTTGACAAAAGGATGATCATATACAATCGGGTCATGCGTTGCTATGACTACAGTCTTGCCTTCCCTGTTCAGATCCTCCAGGATTTTAAGAAGATCCAGTGAAAGTTGCCTGTCAAGATGGGCAGTCGGCTCATCGGCAATTATTACGTCAGGTTCATTGATGAGCGCCCTTGCGATAGCGACCCTCTGCTGTTCTCCTCCTGAGAGTCTGTTGACCTTTAAATGCCATTTTTCCCTGATGCCGAGATCGCCGAGCACCTTTTCCCCGCGTTCGCGCATTTCCGAAAGGCCTGTCTTAAGGGGATACAGAGGGAGCAATACGTTTTCGATGACGCTGACGTTCCTTATAAGATTGAATTGCTGGAATATAAAGCCGAAGGTCTTTCGCCTGATATTTGTGAGGAAATGTTCGGGGAGCTTGGCCACGTCCCTGCCCTCAACAACAATCTTTCCGGATGTCGGACGGCTCATACATCCGATGAGACTGAGCATGGTAGTCTTGCCTGACCCGCTCGGCCCCTTAAGTACAATCACCTCTCCTCCTCCAATGTTCAGGGAGGCGCCTGACAATGCCCTGATCTCATCGGGCTTTCCGGGATTATATATCTTTGTTACATCTTCTATATGTATGAGAAGTTTCCCCTCTGCCAATGTCAACCTCTCATCACATTCTCAGGGTCTGTTACGGACGCCTTCCATGAAGGTATCACAGTGCTTGCAATATAAGGTGCGATAGTCAGAAAGCCCATCACAAATATCTGATAAAGATCGATATACGGGACAAAACGGAAATCGGGGAAGAGCACTGACCAGCCTTTTATTACAGGAGCAAGTATTGTTGCGCCGAGGAAAAAGACGTGGATGAAGGCAGCGATTATCCCCAGCAGGAATGATGTCAGCGATACCACGATGCCTTCCCAGAACTTAAGCACAAGGATGTCCCCGGTGTCCCAGCCGATCGCCTTCAGGATTCCTATCTCCTGTTTTTCTTCAGCGCTTATGCCGGTTGCCTTATCCCATGCGAGTATACAGAAGGCGATCAGGGCAGAAGAAAAGATGGTGAGCATCATGCCGCTCCGCCAGTTAAAGACAGTATCATATGTCCTTATGATCTCGCTTTTTGTAATCGGCCTTGTATCGGGAAGGAGCTGTTTGATCTTGCCTGCGACAGTCTGCACTTCATTTTCGTTATGAACCTTTACTGCGATATCAGTAGCGCTGCCGGCTTTTAATCCGAAAAACTTTATCAGATCTTCCTTTTCAAGTATGACAAGATCGTTGGTTAACAGGCTTGATTCCGAGCTGAATACACCCACGATCGTAAAAACAACCCCGGTATTTTTGCTGTCGACCAGGATCATCTCCCTGCCGATGCCTGTCAGGCGGACATCCGAGACGCCTTTCCCGATAGCGCATTGGCCGCTGTCAGACGGCATGCTTCCTTTTAGCAGGGACAGCCCTGTAAGATTTGAATCGGATCCGAGCAGGGTATAATTTGAATGAGTCAGTGCATCATAGTAGTAGCCCCAGTATCTCGGTTTTGCTGTCCCGACACCCGGGATGTCCCTGATCTTTGTTATATATTCTGCTGGTATGAGATCGTGCCTGCCTGCGGATATCTTCTGTACGATAACATCAGGCGCTTCAAGAAGGATATTGGAGGCCTCGAGTTTGAGAGAGTGGGTAAGGAAGAGGATAGAAGCCAGAACAGAGATCGTTAAAGTATAGACAACTATTATGGAGAGGTTTTTGAACTTTCTGCGCACGAGGGATGACAGGGCATATTCAAGTATTTTCAGATGCCGGATCATGAAGACATACCTGATATCACCTGCCGAAAATCATTGTGGTGGATTCCGCTGATTTCAGCGGCGCTATGATGGAGCCGGCAGGGAAATGCTCAAGGGATGACGGGAATTCCTGAAAGGGTGTGAAAAGGTCTGCCTGGGAAGGATGCCGCGTATATCTGGCCTCTGTCCATATGGCAAGGTCGGTCAGCTCCAGAAGTTTTACCAATTGCCTTTTTGCAGGCATCTCGTCCCTGCTTCTGGTCTGGACGCTCGCAAGGCTGTAGAAAAAAAATATTGACAGTATAATGACTTCCAGCAGTGTGACGCCTATAAAAAATCTGTGCTTTATCATTTCAGTCCGGATATTTCAGTGATGTGAAAGTCATCAAGGCTATAATAATAAATAGCTGTTATGATGTCAATTTCAAAGCGCAATGTTTATCAAGCCCTCAAATACGGGTGGCAATTGTCCAACCGAAGAAGGATTCCCGACTCGCTCTGCTTGCGGGAATGACATTCTCACACTGATTTTGTCATTCCGGCTTGACCGGAATCTTTCTTTATTTGCACCTTCAATTGAATGGTTACAATATTTGCAAATGATTATTCTGTGGTATATTAATAAACACCGGAGGTGATAAATGTCCAGAAAAGAAAAACCCCTGCCAAGGCCTAAGCCATCCGCTTTCGGGAAAAAGAGGCATTTCGAACAAGATAAAGAAGAAGAACCTCTTTTGGCTGACCGGATGCTCGTCGCGATGGCTGAGGGGAAACTGGAAGAATTTCTGAAGCGCGAGATGCCCGACAGCGAACACGCGAGGGAATTGGCCATGATGATGATGGGAATGACAGGCATGCTGCCCCCTGAAGCCAGGAAAGATGTTAAACCTCCTGAAGGCCCTGAAACAATTTCACGGGAAAAGTTATCTCTGCCTGCTCAACCGCCCGAGGATGTTGTAAACGCGATCAAATCAGGAGATGTAAAAGGACTTGTAGGACTTCTTGAGAGGGAATACAGGAAAAGAATGCCGGATGCCGCATCAGGTGTAAGTGAAGAAAGTACCGCCGGCTTTATTGAACAGCCTGCCATTGAAAAAGACGTTATAGACCAGCTTATGAAGATCGCATCTGATAATAATCTGACCCTGGACTGGATAATGTTAAGGGCGCTTAAGGTTTATGTGCAGGAGTTTCACAGGACAGGCAGGTTGTAGGAAAGTCTCTGATTTTAAAATAGTCCTTGACAAGATAACTGCCTTTATTTAATCTTTATTTATAGCGAACTCTGTTTCAATAGCTGTCATTGTGGCTTGTCCGCAATCCTTCTTAAAAAAGATTCCCGACAAGCGGGAATGACAGAAACAAAAGAATCTTGAATTTTTTTAAAAATCTTTGATGTCTTATAATAATTAAAGATTTTTATTTAGTAGTTCTTTTCTTTAATAGTTTTGATTAAAAGGGAGGGAGTTATCAATACATGACAAAGCTAAAATATTTTGTTCCATCCATTGTAATTTTTATTCTATTAACCTCAACCATAACCTCAGGCTCCGAATCACAATACGAGAAGCACATGGCAAAGGGGACGTTAGCTACAGAGACAGGCAAATACAGGGAGGCAGAATCCGAATTCTCAAATGCCCTTAAAGAGAAACCGAATGACCATACGGCGACACTCTATCTTGGCATAGCGCAGAGCAGGTCAGGGGATGAAGCAGCAGGCGCAACACTGAAGAAGGCACTAAGCCTCAATCCCGATGATCCCAGGACAAACCTTGAACTGGGCATATATTATTTCAACAAAGAGATATACGAAGAGGCTGAAGATTATTTTGAGAACACCATAAAGCTCGCACCCGGCACAGAGATTTCAGGCAGGGCAAAGGAATATCTGGATATGGCAAAGGCAGGGGGTAAAGAGAAGGCGTGGTCATTGAACATATCAGGCGGGGTGCAGTATGACAGCAACGTAGTTTTAAACCCTGAGGGCAGCCCGCTTCCACAGGGCATATCCAACAAATCAGACTGGAGGGGAGTAATATACCTTAAGGGAAAATACAACATAATCCGCAGCAAGAAAGCGGAGGGAACGATAAGCTACAGCCTTTATAACAGCACTCACAGCAGGCTGTCTGAATTTGACATAAGGCAGCACCAGTTTGAGGCCGGCCTTGGATACGGCATAACAGACATGTTCCGGATAAAGGGAGCATATACATTTGAATACATATATGTAGGCGGGGACGATTACAGCAGGTCGCACACAATAGGGCCTTCATTGGTCATCAGCGAGGGAAAGGGATTTTCCACAGAGATAGACTACAGATACAGAGACAGCCGGTATATAAACGCAGAGATGTTTTTGGACAACTCAGAGAGGACAGGGGAAAACCACCTGATAGGGATAACCCAGAACATACCCATGAGTAAAGCAGTCAGTGCGAGAATCGGGTATGCGCATGACAGGGATAACACAAGGAAGGACTACTGGGATTACAGGGGTGATAAAGGGAGAGCAGACATAAGGGCAAGCCTTCCGGCCGACATATACATGGACCTTGGCGGGGAGTACTACAGCAAACATTACAGGGGCGATAACCCTGCATCATTGACAGGACAGAAAAGAAGGGACAAGACATCGACCGGATCTGTAGCATTGACAAAGATATTGACAGAGAAGACCAGCGTAACATTAGGGCAGTTGTATACGAAGAACAGATCCAACATAGACGCATTTGATTACAAACGCTCAATAACGAGCATATTTATCAATGTGAGGTTTTAAATGAAGAACATAAGACCTGAAAAAACAGCGATAATTTTAGTATTTAAAAAGAAGTTCAGAAGCATAAAAACATTTTTTAGAAAATCCCTCCTATCCTCCCTTTGCCAAAGGGAGGTATTATGCCCCTCTTTGGCAAAGAGGGGTGAGGGGAGATTTTCAAATGCATGTCATTTTAGTTATATCCTCGTTAGTTTAATGATGATAGCGACGACGGGCGTAGCCTCTGCAAAAGAAGAGGTTGGCTCGGTGGTGGCGGTCAGGGGCAAGACATTAATAGACAGGGAAGCAAAAGCAACAGAGGCCAAAGTAAAAGACAATATTCTGTTCAACGATACAGTATCGACACTTGAGGCATCAAAGGCCAAGATGCTTTTTATAGACGACAGTGTTCTGACTCTTGGTGAGAAGTCAAAGGTAGTGGTAAAGGAATTCATATACAGCAAGGAAAAAGGCGGCAAATCCATATTCAATCTCATAGACGGCAAGATGAGGACAGTAGTGGGCAAGACAGGATTTGAGGTGCATACGCCCACGGCAGTGGCAGCAGCCAGAGGCACAGTGATACTCTTTGAGACAGGAGTAATTGACGGCAGGAAATTCACGACTATTATATGCCTTGAGGGGGAAGTGAACATAACAAGCATAGACCCTTCAGTAAGGGGGAGCATAACGCTTACAGCCGGCATGATGATAACCATATTTGAAGGGGAGGCGTTCCCTGCACCGACAGTTGCAACGGCCGCAGACAGGGACAGACTTACAAGGGCAACGGATATCAGAGGCAATGAGATAACGATAACAGGGCCTGCGTATATGACGATAGGCGCGGGGAGGTTTGATGTAGGGGCAGCAGGAGACAGGGTCCCGGCAGCGGTCACAAACAATCTGCCGCCTATTAACCAGCAGCCGGTAATCAGGACAATACCTGTAAATATAAATATAACGTTTCCGCAATAAAAGAGGAGAGACATGAAAAAGCTGCTATTTTTAATACTTCTTATCTTTATTACAGCCAACTTTTTAAGCTGTGGAGGTGGAGGTGGGGGGGGTAGCAGTTCATCACCAAAAGGCACCGTAGGCAAGACACAGGTAGTCATAAACCTCGGCCAGACGAAGACAGTCTCATCAAGCGGTAGATTGCTCAGGAGCACACAATCGATACCAGCTGCAATAGAGAGCATCAAATTCACCATAACAGCGCCTGACATGGCGACGATAGTAAGGGTGATAACAGTAGCAGGAAGGGCGAGCATATCAGAGACATTTGAGATACCCAGTGGTCCGAACAGGCATTTTGTTATAGAGGCTCTGGATGCATCAGGGAATATATTATACAGAGGAGACCTGTATGCAGACCTGACAGGGACATCAGCAGACCTGACGATAGCGATGATATCGGTAGAGATGTCGGCGCCTGTATTTTCAGGGATAAGGGATGCGGGGTCGATAACCACGACATCGATGGTGATCGGATGGAACCCTGCAACAGATAACATAACACCGCCAGAGAGGATACAATATCTGATATATATATCAACAACACCTGGCGGACAGGACTTTACGAACCCCAACTTTGTGACAGACCCCGGGGCGACATCATTTACGATAACAGGGCTTAACCCCAACACAACATATTACATAGTGGTAAGGGCAAAGGATGAGAGGGGGAATGTGGATAATAATACAGTTGAGAAAAGCTACAGCACAATAAAACCAGCTGACATAACACCGCCGGCATTTGGGGGGATAGTATCTGCAACAGCAACCTCATCGACAGAGATTAACCTTGCATGGAACCCTGCAACAGACAATGACACAGCCTCAGGGGATATAGTATATCTTGTTTACATATCAACTACATCAGGCGGGCAGAACCTATCTATACCGAACTTTACGGTGACAGGGTCAACGTCACTGACAGTTACAGGTTTAAGCCCGAACACTACATATTATTTCATCATCAGGGCAAAGGACAAATCAGGCAATATAGACCAGAACACGGTAGAGAAATCAGCAAGGACACAATTACCACCAGCTCCTCCTCCGCCTCCAACATTCTCAGTTTTTCCGTCGAGTGGAATCATATGTGAGAATACTAATTCATGTGGCGCGGGAGAGACCATTACACTTAACTTTTTCAATGGGACGCCGCCATACAACATAACATCGAGCTTGCCGACGATAATTCCCAATGCGGCAGGAATAGCGGGAGCTTCGTATGTGGTTGATGCTACAGACCATTCGATCATGGGCGGTCCCGGGACGACAAATGTGACTTTGACAGTTACTGATTCATTAGGGGCAAACACATCGGCAACTGTGAGTGTAACAAATGAGCAGTGGTATGTGGATGCGGTAGGCGGGAATGATGCTCTACCAGGTGACGGCACACAGACGAATCCGTTTAAAACAATAACAAGGACGATAACGGCAGTTGCCGGAAGGACAGGGGACTTTATCTATACATTGCCAGGGACATATGATTTAACAAACGGAGAAACATTCCCTCTTGACTTCGGAGCTGCAACCAGCATAACACTCGATTGCGGCGGGGCGACAGTCTCATCTGTCACCAGCGGACAGCCCGCTATTTTTGGTGGACCGAACCTTTCAATAAGGAATTGTACCATTACAGGAGATGTCTCATCATCCGCCATTTTAGATAACAGCAGCGTGATCACGGTTGACAACTGCACTGTAGACGGAGGATTAAACGGCATCGAATTGAGTACTAACTCAACAGTGCAGAATTCCATGATCCAGAATTTGTCAAACTTTGGTATCTCTGTAAACCTCGGGAATCCTGTAATAAATAATAATACAGTCCAGAATGGCGGGAACATCGGCATAATAATGGGGGGTAATTCCAGCCCTGCGATTACGAATAATTCAATAACATCAAATTCCAATCATGGCATAGCCATTATTTCAAATACAGGTACTCCGTCGATTACGGGAAATACAATTTCAAACAATTTTACCGCAGGTATAAATATTGGCGGTGTTACAGCTGGCACCACTCCCAATATTGCTTCAAATAATATATTTGGTAATAACACGGGTATTTGGATACAGATTAATTCAACCCCGACTATCACAGGAAATACGATACAAGGTAATGTTGAAGGAATAAATTCCTCGGGAGGCGCCAGCCCTAATATCAGCAGTAATCAGATATATAGCAATGTCGAATCCGGCGGGATAATTCTGGACAACAGTAATGCTACAATAAATAATAATCAAATTTATGATAATGGCCCGGTTGGGATATCATTATGGAACAACAGCAATGCAGTGATTACAAATAATACAATCTATAGCACAATCTCTTTTAATCAACAAGAAGGAATATCTGTAAATAGTTCTCTCCCGACGATAAATGGCAACTCAATTTATTGCAACTCAGGTGCTGATCTTTATGTATCATCCTCTGGTGCTTCAATCAATGCAACCAACAATAAATGGGACCATGATGCTGGAACACCAATTCCTGGCCCGACTGTAGTTAATGTCTATTTATCTCCATGTGTGGCAGGTACCGACATCTGTTACAGTGACCCGCCTGATCTTGAGCCAACCTATTCACCGTTCAACACTGCAGTAGCGGGAGGCTGTTTGTAGGAGATTAAAAATCGCTGAAAGGACAATACAGTTTCAATTCTGAGATAAGGGTTCAGGCTGCCTGAACCCTTATATTTGAGGTGATAAAGATGAACTTATATGCAAAATTAGCAACAGGATTTTTAGTTGTGCTTCAATTCATGCTTTTTTCTTCTCCGTCATGGCCTGCAGAAAAGAATCTGAAAGGGATCCGGTATATCGACTCGGAAACCGTCCCTGATACCGCCCTGGAAAAGGCTATCCGCGCGTTTGTGAGAGACGAGGCCTGCGATAAAACCGTTAAACAGGAGGAGATTTTCCCCTTCAGCTATTACTACAATAAAATCGATCTGAACGGAGATACAAGACCTGAAGTCCTCGTTTATATCAAAGGAAAATATTTTTGCGGGACCGGGGGCTGCACGCTCCTCATATTCAAGCCTAATAAGGACGGCTACAGACTGATATCGAGTATCTCCAATGCGGATTCCCCTGTTGTGGTAAGCGAAAGAAGGACGAACGGCTGGAACGACCTTATTTCATGTATTACAGGCGGGGGGACGGACAACGTTTATGCGCAGCTAAGCTTCGACGGACAGGGATATCCGGATAATGTCTCTGCCGGATCGACTGTGAATACACTGGAGATAAACGGAACCGCCTATCTGACTTATAATACAAGGTTTAATCAGGGCATACAGGTACAGGCTGCAGGGCCCGGTCCAGGGAAAGAGGATTTCGGGATCAGGGGGACCGAAGTCCCTGAAATCCATAATTATAAAAAATACAGCTGTTATGTGTATGAAAGGTATGTTGTGCATGTCATGCCCGCATTGGACAACGGCGCCGGTGAAAATGTGAAAGTCTTCAGCAACCCTGAACGGAAAACGGGCAGCATGTC
>JAKAKQ010000118.1 GCA_021813425.1 Nitrospirota bacterium | reverse complement strand
TACACTAAAACTTTATCTCTGTCTAAAGCAGGCGATAACACATTCAACTACCGGTTCTACGCCTCTAACAGCCTGGTTGCCACCGGACCTCCAACCTCAGACAAGACGGTCACTGTAACCAATAATGTTCCCATACTAACATGGACAGGCGAGGCATATTTTATCAGCGACGGAGTCAATCCTGATACTGGAGGAAACGGAAGCGCCTTTGAATTCAGGGTAAATTATACGGATCTGGACAACGAAGCCCCGACCTCGATGAAGGTATGGGTGGATGAAAATGATAACGGCACATATGAGGCTGGAGAGAAATACTCAATGACAACAGTTGACGGCGGTGATACAAATTATACAGACGGCAAATTATATACAAAGAGTCTTAATCTTGTCTATGCAGGAGACGGCAATCTCAATTATCGTTTCTATGCGGGTGATGGAATAGATAACGCCACAGGCAGTCCTGCGTCAGACAGCATGGTAACAGTCTTATTCTCGTCCAATACCCCCCCCGCTCTTGACTGGACGGCAGGCAACTGTCTAAGCAATGGCGTAAGACCGGCTATAGGAGCAACCGGAGCTGATTTTGAATTTCTTGTCGAGTATACGGATGCTGATAATGATCCTCCTTCTGCCATTGAGGTATGGGTGGACGCAAACGACAACGGCTCATATGAGGTTGGAGAGAAATATGCCATGACCGAAGTTGACGCCGGTGATATTGCTTATACTGACGGCAAACTCTATAAGTATTCCGGTGCTGTCTCTTATGCCGGCGACGGCATTCTCAACCACCGTTTTTACGCAACTGACGGAACTGACGAAGCAGCCGGCTTACCAACAAGCAATTCAACTCTAACGGTAGTCAATACAACATACAAAGTCAGACCCACAGGCGGATCAGGCTGGTACAGCACGATAGCCGATGCACTGACAGGTTCTCCTGCTTCAAGCACGGTGCTTGTGTATCCTAATAACGACTTTACGGCAGCCACATATGCAGGAGGCTTGTCCAACATCAATAAGACAAACCGTACTTTGCAGTCGGTCTGCGGCGCAGACCTCACGATCATTTCAGGCGGGACCACTGTTTTTGCCCTCCAGGGGAATGACGGCGCTGTGATAGACGGGTTCAGCATAACAGGTGGAACGACTAACGGCATATCTGCAAACGCCGACTCCCTGACCATCAAGAACTGCAAGATATATTCTAATGCGACGGGTGTCTACCTATTTAATGTGTGCAATCCGGTCAGCATACAAAACACCTCAGTTTACAGCAATACATCCTACGGCATTAATTCCAGCAATACCGGCAGTCTTATCAGTATTTCAGACAGCAGTATATACAACAACTCAGGCGGCTCAGGCGCGGGCATCAGCCTTAATGGCGGGGCCGGCGCCCATACTATTGCCAATTCATTATTTACAGGCAATGCTGCAACCACCAATGGCGGAGGCATATACTGCAACGCATGTACTATGACAATCGATGACAGCATTTTTAACAGCAACACCGCGGGCGCAGGCGGCGCTATATATCTGTTAAACGACGCTACTGCAACGATTACCGACACCTTTATTCAAGGCAACAGCGTCACGGGCAGCGGCGGCGGGATAAATAATGCAACAGCTACCAGCCATGCGATTATGACCAATGTGATGATAACCGGAAACAAAGCTGCATCCAACGGCGGGGCAATCTATGAGGGCGGCTATACAGACTGCCTGTTCTGCACGATAAGCGGCAACTATGCAGGCAACCTGGCAGGCGCCATCTACCATCTCAACTCAGTTACAACAACTGTAAAGAACAGCATCGTCTATAACAATGACGCCGCGAATCAGCCCAATTACAAACAGATTTATGCTGTCGGCAGCAGATGGCAGTATGTAGATATTTATAACACTTTAATCAATCAGGTCCCGGGCAGCGCCTCATATCCTTACGGTTACGAAAGCATGGGAGGCAATTTACATGAAGACACAAGAACAGATGAACTGCCGTATTTTTTGAACGGACTCAACCCGTCTTCTGCTCCTGCGACGAACGGCGACTATCGTATTTGCGGAGGTCTGGATGATCCGCCGGGCTCAGGCTGCGGCGCAGCATCGTGGTGTATTGACGCAGGCAGTTCAAGTTATACCTACGATCATGACATATTCGGCGGGGCAAGACCACTCGGTGCAGGATACGACATGGGTGCGCATGAGAAGGAATAAATAGTTTATGAATTATTCGGATTAACCAGCTTTCTTCAGGATCCCGATTATCTCCTTGATCTGTTTGTCAGCCTTTTCAGGCTTGAGAGGACATGCGCCTGCTCCCTTGTGACCTCCTCCTCCGAAATCACTGCAAATATGGCCGCAGTTGGAACGGCTTGTCCTGTTGAATATATTATGACCGAGAGTGACTGCAACGAATTTTTTTTCAGGGCCCCATTGAGCCCGTACAGAGACATTTGTGTCAGGGAACAGGGTATAGATAAGGAACCTGTTTCCAACCGGCACCCTGTCAAGACTGCGGAAATCCGTAAAGACAACATTCCCATCTTTCGATGAATTTTCTTTTAGCACTTTCAGAAAGGCGGCATTATTTTCCCTGAGCAAATTTGTCCTTTCCATTACCTCCGGCTTTGAAAGTATCTCTTTTATGGACATGGTCTTTAGCCATTCGACCAGGTCTCTGAAGTATTCCTTGAATCTCCCGATGCCGGACCTCGAATCTATCGTAAATCCGAGCAGTATCTCTTCCTTCGGGTCAGTGATGTCTTCGACTGTAAGATTTGCCGAGTCAAAACGGTCTGTTTCCCTGACAAGGTGTTCAAATTTCCTTAATTTCTCAGAGGAATAATACTCGTAGATTACCCGTGCAACGCTTGGGGCTATCGCATGTCTTCCTTTGAAGCCTTTGGGTGGTTTTAAATTACTTGCAGTCAGTTCGTGATGATCAAACCACATCGCACATTTGGGATGATACGGAAGATTTGCCATAATATCATTTCCGGTGATCTCGAATTTCTTGTCTGTTATATCCTGCGGGTGGATCAGTTCGATCGAATTTATGTTTTCCATGGTAGTGATAAGCACTGCTGATGTCACGCCGTCAAGGTCTCCACGGGTTACAAGCCTCATAGTCTCCTCCTAAAAAGCTTTTATAAAATTCTGGATGTACTATAACATTTTATCTTTTAAGGTGTTTTATGACAAGCATTTTGTTTTGAAATATATCGTCCGCTGTTGCGTCATTATTATCCGCAGGGGCGACATTCATGACGCCCGGTTTTCCCGCCATGGGTTTCTGGAAGGGCGCAATGAATTACGCCCCTACAAATACAACAAGTTTTCCCCTCCACAATCGCAATCTCTCTCTTCCGGCGTGAACCTGCCTGCCGGCAGGCAGGGCCATAAAGGGGACAGGCAAGGCGGCAATTCAGCATTACTTTTCAAAGTCGGACTTATTTAGACCGGACTGACGCAATATTGAGGCAAAAGTGCCATAAGGGATTTCTTTTCTGGGCGATGGGACAATTACAGTTCTGTCATCCTTGCGTAACTTCTTGTGACTTCCGGTATGGTCTATCTCAATGAACCCTTTTTTCAGAAGCACTGCAATAATATGCCGGGATGAGTGCAGCTTAGGCACAAATTTCCGCCTCGCCGATTAATGTTTCACCTATGTCATGGAAAACCGAACGTTTCTTTTTCGGTTCATTGCGAAAATACAACTCTACCGCATCTTTAAGGTTGCTTATGGCCTCTTCAATGGTGTCTCCGCAACTGGCTATGTCTACATTCAGGCATTGAGACACATAATACTTTCCTTCCCTGTAGATGACATATTTAAACGATTTCATTTCATCAACCTCCTTATCTCTTTATATTATATATACTTTGGCATATTCCATGACATTATTTGTTTTTCCCCTCCACAATCGCAATCTCTTCCGGCGTAAGCCTGCCTGCCGCCTGCCTGCCGATAGGCAGGGCCGTAGCGGGCATAGCCCAATTTGTCTATCTGCTTTTCGAGGGCGGAGGTGCTGGCATTTGCGTCTCTCTTCTTGGCAGAGAGTATTTGGTCAACGAAATATAAGAAAGGTTGTAGATCGTTATTGTACTGCTATTTCATCGGGCTTGATCCAGACAATCTTCCCGTCACGCCAGACAACAATAGGATTACCGGCCTGTTTGTGGAGCATAAGGGCTTCTTGAACTGCCTTCTTCAACGCTTTATCAATCAAGGTGCCTTCTTTAAAAATCTCATCTATTGATTTTTCAGATTTCTTTTTCATGTCTTAATTTTCCCATAATACTGTTCCATATTTCAATATCTTTTACATTATCAGGCTCAGACCCGCTGCCTGATGCAATCAATCGTGGGCCGGAAGGATCAGCATTATTATAGAAACGCCAAAAATTCGCTAACGGTTTATATAATCGGAAGAAGTTCTTAAGCCCGGCATTGTATCTCCGTCTGATCGTCTCTTCAGGCACATTATGTCCACCCATACGCACCCTCTCAGCCACGCGTGCAACTGCAAAGTCCTCATTGGGAAGCCATAGGAATACCAGCTGCATGATATAACCTGTCTTACGAAGCTCAGCAATCCATGGAGCAAAGGTACGGCTGGCCAATGTTGTTTCAAAGGCAAAATCAATACGTTTCTTTGCAAGATAATGAATGCGCTCAAGCATCACACGCCCTGCCTGAAAAACTGCACCCTCGGGCTGAAATCCGGAGAGACCTTGGGCGATTAGGTCTGCATTAACAAACTCGGTTACTTTAAGCGTTCCCTTCAATAAGAAAGGAGCGGTTGTTGACTTGCCGGCACCGTTTGGACCGGCAATGACTATAAGATGCGGTTTCTTATTGCTCATTTCTTCTCTTTCCCCTCCACAATAGCAATCTCGTCCGGCGTGAGGCCGTAGAGGGCATAGTCCATATCGTCAACGGGTATGTGCTACGGCAGCGGTGGAACTATTTTCTCCAATTCTTTAACAAGCGGTGGAAGATCTGTAATAACTGTATCCCAGAGTATATCTAAGTCTATTTCAAAATAGATATGTATAAGATGATTTCGCATATCGATCATGTCTATCCACGGTATTGTTTTGTATTTAATCCGTGTTTCGTCAGAGATTTTCCCTGCCGCTTCTCCGATGATCTCTATCTCCTTTAAAAGAGATAACACAAGCATGCGGTTTACATTCAGGTCATCTCTCGTTTTGCCGGATACAAATGATAATGCTTCTCTGGCGGCATCAAGGATGTGACGCAGACGAACAACGTCATCCTTCGGCATACTGAACCTCTGCTTCAGAGATAACCTCAGTTCTGAAATACTTACTCAATTCCTGTGGTGTTCTCAAATCTACTTTCCTTCCGATAATTTCAGAAAGTTCCCGTTCCATACGAGCAAGCTTAAAGAAACCAGGTATATGAGCGGGATCAAATTCAACAAGCAAGTCTACATCGCTGTCTGGTCTGAAATCGCCATGAAGAACAGAGCCAAAGAGTAATAATTTACGGATATGATTTCTCCTGCAAAAGTCGGCTATTTTTCCCTTTGGTAGTTCAATATGCCCCTTACTCACTATCCCACCTCCTTAAACCATCGTGCTTAATTTTACCCTTTCCCCTCCACAATCGCAATCTCTTCCGTGCTTCCGCACTTTCAGTTTTCCTAACTTCCGCGCTTGCTCATAACTCATTGACCCGTAGCAATTCAGAAAAACTGACCGGCTCTTTTACCCTCTTTAGTTTTGATACTGATATCGATTGTCTTCCATCAAGCAAAGAAATAGTTTCTTTTTTGGTCAGAACCCAGAACTCCCATTGATTTGTATCAAGGGGGTTTACCTTATTGATGTCTGTTCCCATCAGATGAGCCAGAACATACATATCTGCCTGAAACTTCCTGTTTTTTTCATATCCTTTATGTCTGTCATATGCTCGCGTTGGTTTGATTATAAACTTCGGCGGATGATTTCCATAAGACCACGCCTGTGAATCAGCAGCGGATTTAACTTCAATGGTTTTACCCTTGAATGTTCTTAAATCATAGCTCTGCCATGGGTCTCTTGCCTCATCGTCAAGCCCAATCCCCCAAGCCACTATGTACTCTGCCAAAACTCCTCTCGTAATATTTTGTGATAAATCAGAATATCCCCATTGCCAGAAATCGAGAATAGTTCTTTCCCCGATATTACTTGAAGTGTTTTTGTGAATAATAAATTTTGACTTAGAGTTTAGTTTTACAGACATTCAAAAATCACCATTTTCCATATCATGCGCCAAACTATAGGATTCGACCCCAATAAAGTCTTTCTGCATATGGTTATTTGCTTTTTCTCCTGCGTCGCTTGGGCGTTTCCGGCGCGGGCAGCAGACTCGTATATTTGTGATACAGTTCAAAGAGGAATGATACCCTTTCAGCATCAGAAGCAAAACTCTTTTTCCCATAGGCAGCATCAACGGCCTTATCCAGCGCCTGATGCGCTTTACGAAGGTCCGGAGGCATCGCAACCGGATCATACAGGTCGGCAAGCGATGCATCGGGATGTGCAGCGCGGGCATCTAACACGGCTTGTGCAGCTTCTTCGATGGTTGCTTTCTGCTTATCGGTAGGGTCGGTCGGCCAGGGGAAGTTATTGTAGACTGCGGGAGAATAACTGTAATCGCTTTTTAGTCTACCCGCTACCGTTCGGACCCATGCCATATGCATTGTTGAGGATAAAACACCGAAATGGTAAAGCATTGCGCCTACTACGATTTGAAGCTTATTGCTGGCAACGATTGACGGTGATAAAAAAGCTATCGGAATGTATCGTCGATTCTCAGAAGACACCTCTGGTACAGCCAAGTATGGTTTGTTGGGTTGCCTGTCCTGCGTAAACAACGTAGGATATTCAGCAAACTCACGAACACTCTTTGTAGGACTCTCTATACGTGCGGCGCGTACACCGGCCACTCGCTCACGAACAAGGGATAACGCCTTTAATTCGGCAGGACTAATGTGTTTGAGCCACAGACACCATCGGGTCGTCCCCTGCATCAATTCCTCGCCACCCATATATTGATGCAGCCATTTCTTAGCGCCGGGCTCTTTTTTAAGCAGATCCTTCTTTTCATCCTCATCAAGAATAAGGAATCCACCATCAGTCGGCTGACTGCCCTTTTTCATTTGTGGAATACCAGGCATTGGATCGGTGCGCGAAGGAAGCAGCATATCGGGTGCATCTACGAGATAGGGATTGATATTATTTGCTTTGCGCGCATGTGGTTCGCCGTTTATATCAGGATAATCATAGATGGTTTTAAGATCAGTATCGTGCAATGCAAATCCTATAATGACACAATGCACTGCTGCTTGTCCGCGAGCTTCATTGCTCCATCTAAAGGTACGGTGAGCAAAATGGATTCTCGCACCAAGTCGTAGTAGTTCTGACCAGAGAATGCCGACCTGTTCGCCTTGAGAAATGGAATTTGTTGAGACAAATGCCATCTTCACCCTTTCACTTGGCGGCTTGGGCATATCTGGTAAATTATCGAGGAGGCTTGCTATCCGGTCGACACCTTTCACATACTTCACTGACTTTAGATACCATGCCGTAACGTAATCCAATCGTCCGAAACGGCCTTCGTTGCCCCACACCGTTTCCATATCGGCCATTTGCTGAGAATTTCGCCATTGATGGCCTACAAACGGCGGATTGCCGAGGATATAGTCAACATCATAAACAGAGATAACGTCATTCCAGTCTATCCGAAGGGCATTGTCGCAGTGGATTGCCGCCGCATGTTTGAGAGGCAAACGGCGAAAGTACTGGCCGAATTCTTCCGACACCAGCATATTCATTTGGTGGTCAGTAAGCCAAAGAGCTACCTGAGCTATCTGCGCAGGAAACTCTTCTATCTCAATGCCGTAAAACTGATCTACATTTACATTAATCATCTGGAAAACGTCGAGTTGTGTCGGGCCTAATTCCCGCGCAGCACGAAGGATTTTAAGTTCGAGCAACCTCAATTCCCGATAGGCTATGACAAGAAAGTTACCGCAGCCGCAGGCAGGGTCGAGGAACTTCATCCGTGAAATCTTCTTGTGCAATTCAAAGAGTTTGTTCTTGCTCCGCTTTGAATCGGCAAATTCAGTATAGAGGTCGTCGAGAAAAAGCGGCTTGATAAGCTTGAGAATGTTTTCTTCACTTGTGTAGTGAGCTCCAAGATTTCTCCGTCGTGCAGACCCTTCCTCATCCATAACACATTGAAAGAGAGCGCCGAAGATAGCGGGAGATATGCGTCCCCAATCAAGAGCACAACAATCAAGGAGCATTTCCCGCATTGTCCGGTCACAGGTCGCAATCGACAGCGTTTCTTCAAAGAGGCGTCCATTAACATAGGGAAAGGCTGCAAGCATCTCGTCAAGGTTTCTTTGTCTTTTTTCTTCCAGTGTATTGAGCACCTGAAAAAGGTGTGAGAGTTGAGGTCCGAGATCAGAGCCGTCTTCAGTGGTGCAGTTTTCGATAAAATCGCGAAACGATCCCCTGGGTTCAAAAAGCGTGGTGTCTTCCGCAAAGAGACAGAACAACAGGCGCACCAAAAGTACTTCAAGGGTATGACCTTCGTAACCGGATTCTCGCAAACGGTCATGGAGTTTGCCCATGCGTTCCGCAGCCTTGATGTTGACAGGGTCCTGCGCCTCTATGCGCTGGGTGGTATAACCTGCGATGAATCCGAAGAGTTTGATATTGCGGTAAAGGTCTTTAAGCGGAAACTCGTTTTGCGAGCCGGACTCAAGATCATAAAGTCTGATGCGCGCAAAATCCGAGACTATCACATAACGAGGAAGGTCGCGCTCTGCAAGGCCATCAAAGTAATCGAGCGCCTGCTTGTATGAAGAGTCGAGGTCTTTGCCGGCTGATTTGTGCTCGGCAATAAGCATTCCCTTCCACAGAAGGTCGATGAAGCCGCCCTTTTCGCCTTTTTCTTCATACAGCTTTCGCGCACGTTTGACCGGCTCTTCAAACGTAGCGACCCGACGACGTGAAATACCGAAGACATTGAAGAATTCATTCCAGAAGGTCTGCGCCTCTGCTCGTTCTGCACGAGCGCCTACCCACTCGCGGGAAAAGGCAAGGGCACGGTCTTTTATCTCGTTCAGCGATAGCGGCATTTTTATTTATATCCCCAAATTTTCATCAATATTAAAATCTTTCAGCATTACTTGCAAAGTATTCTAAAAAATAATAGACGAATAGTTCAGTAAATTTATAACAAATCCGATTATGCTCACTTCTTTAATTTCCCGGTACGCTTGGCGCCGTACACTACCGACCCTTCGGCCACACGCATTTCGCTTCCCTTTTGTTCCGGCTCAAATGTCACGCGAACGCGGGCATGCAGGGCTTCGGCCACGCGGCGCAACATGCTGAGTGTGTGGCCTTCGTAGCCCGGCGATTCCAGCCGGCTGATCTGCTGCTGCGAAGTCTTCAGGAGCTTTGCAAGATCTTTCTGAGAAAATCCGGCCCGCTGTCTGAGAGATGCGATCTGCAGTGCCACATCCCAGGCCTCACCCGCGTGCTTGAAGCGCTCCGCAAAAGCCGGCTCCTTTAGTTGTTCCTCAAGGTAACGATCGAAATTCGTTTTCTTCATTGTTCTTCTCTCTTTAACCAGTCGTGCATCCGTTCTCTCGCGGTCTGCATGTCACGGGCCGGGATTGCTCGCCCTTTGTTTCGTATGGCATGCACAGCGACTATCCTGCGGCTTCTCACAAAAAACCAGAGAATACGGGTATTGAGTTTGCCGACATGGCGCATTTCAAACAACCCGTCGCCGAGCGCTTTTGCCAAAGGCTCTCGGTGATATAGACGAATTCTTAATTTGGCCAACCCGGCAACAACAGAGGCAAAGTCATCCGGATCGGTGGACTTCAATTTATCAAGGAACTCCCGCACAGGACATGCGCCGGCCTCTGTCTCATAAAATTCTACAGTAAAAGTTATATCCATGTCAACATCAATATTGATGTATCATCATAAAGGGTTATCCTTCTGGTGAAGTAGGCAGAAATGATGGAGAGTTTGGAACCAACCTGAATTTTATCCTTGAGAAAATCCCCTACTTTCCCCCTCCCTTGGTTATCCCTGATTGAAGAAGAGATTTCATGGGCCATGAGAAATATCCCCTCTTTTTGCAACTCCTCTATGATTATATTTTAAATTTATACCCTTCAATCAATAACCAATTTTATACTAAAGTGATGCTTTTTTACAGCCTTTGATTTATCCCGATAAGCAGAAGACCGCGGTTCCGTTCCGAACGCTTTAGGAACGGAACCTTCAATCGGGATGTCGCTCCATTGGGGCGTTTAAATTGGTATCACGGGCTTGCCCGTGGGGCTCCATGTGCGGAGTGGGTTTAAGCCCGTACCGCTGAAATTAAGGAAAAGATAAATCTGATTTGACATTGTCTACTGAGGGTAATAATCTATAAAAGGAGAAAGGGATATGTGCACAGGCTGTTACCCCGACGATATACTTGTATGTCCGGCTTGCAAGAGGGACGATGAGGCCTATAAGCTGGGCGAAGCAGATTCTCCGTTTAAGGATCTGGGCGATGGACGTTTTCAATGTATTTGCGGGCAGATTTTTTCTTCTGAAAAGCATGGGCATGAAATAAAGACAGCATAAATTATTTTGTCACAAACAACATTCCCACCTTATTAATACTTTCAAGCTTGACAACCTCAGTTAGTTGCAGGAGAATTTAGACAGGTGAAGGGAATTCAAAATATTTTCATACAGATGTTGGGTCAGGAGGTGATTTTATGCCGGCAGTTATAAAGAATTTCATAAATGGAGAATGGGTGGATTCTTTTTCCGGGGAGACCTTTGAAAGCATAAATCCCGCTGATATA